>JAGLSW010000787.1 GCA_023135565.1 Candidatus Aminicenantota bacterium
ATCAAAAGCGCTCACCCGCTGCTCCTGTTGCGAAGCAGCTTATTGAGTAGTGCGTCGCACCCCGCCGGAGGCAAGTAATATTATGACTGAAGAAAAAAAAATTTTAAAGCATAACTGGCGTTGGTTATCTCCACTAATCTCTTTGACAGTCGATCTTTTTTTATTGAACCTATCTTTTATCGCCGCCATCCTGATTCGCGCCGGTAATCTCGAACCTTACCGGGGTTACACCAAACCCCTGGTGTTTTTCAACTTCATGTTTTTTGTTTTTTCTTTGGGACTGGGTATCTACCGTTCCCGCTACAATCTTTCGTTAAAAGAACTCCGTTTCAGTTACAAAAGGCTGGTCATCTATTTAGCCTTATCCACCATGGCGTTTTTGTATATCATCAAAAAAGGGCAATTCTATTCCCGTGCTATCGTGCTGATTACTTTTTTCCTGTTCTATATTTTACTGGAATTGAGCCACAGCCTGCTCAAGAAATTGCAGCACCGCCTAATAAAAAAAGGTCGCATCGGTCAAAAAACCATAGTTATCGGCTCCGGCAAATGGAGTTTTACTTTTTTCCGGGAAATCTCCGCCCTGTTCGGCGGTTTTTTCCAGGCAGCCGGATACGTGCGGGAAGAGAACAAAAAAAAAGACCGGGTATACGAAAAATTGAAAGACAATATCATCGGCACTGTGGGGCAATTTGCCGAATTGGTAGAAAAATACCGCCCGGATATGGTTTTTATCGCCTCCGATACCATGGAAATAGATAAATACAATACGGTCTACGAGATATGTAAAAAAAACAAAATCCGCCTGAAAATGATATCTTCCAGGGTGGGCAGCGTGTTGAGTAATTCCCGGATCAGGGACGTTTCCGGCGTCTCTTTGGTGATGGAAGAATGGCGGGAAAAAAGCCGTAAATTCAACTCTTATGTGAAACGGGTTTTCGATCTTTTGTTTTTGGCGTTCATTACGCCGCTGATACTGCCTTTGGGCATTTTGATTGCCGTCTCGATAAAACTAACCTCCAGGGGGCCGGTGTTTTTTAAGCAGGCGCGTTCGTTGTACGAAGGCGGCGCTGAGTTTGAATTCTATAAGTTCAGATCCATGTACCGCGGCGCGGAAGCCCGGAAAGAAGAGCTTTCCGGCGAAAACGAAGCTGGCGGCGCCCTTTTTAAAATCAAAAAAGACCCCAGGATAACCCCTTTTGGCAAGATCATCCGCAAGTTGAGCCTGGACGAACTGCCCCAGTTTATTAATGTGCTTAAAGGGGAGATGTCTATCGTAGGACCGCGGCCCCTGCCGGTGAAGGATTTCGCCAAACTCCATGAAGAGAGCATGGGCGCGAACCTGGATTGGCACAAACAGCGCGGTGGCGTCAAACCCGGCATTACCGGCTTGTGGCAGATTTCCGGGCGGTCGAATATCTCTTTCGAGGACATGCTTTATTTAGACCTTTATTATGTAGAGCACCAGTCGATATTTTTCGATTTAGAGATTCTTTTCGAGACTATCCCCGCCGTGCTGTTCGGCAAAGGGGCGTATTAGAGAGAGTTGTGAGTTATGAATTATGAATTATGAATTATGAGTGATGAATGATGAGAAAATTAAATAAGTACCTGAAAATCGAAACCGGTTTTCACTTTTTAATGTTGTTTTCTTTTTTGCTGGCTGTATTAAAGATTGTCGTGTCTTTGAAATTTATTCCCCTGTCGGTTTTTTTCCTGCTGTTGGGTTTTGTTTCCTATTACCACCAGCCTAAAAAAGCGCTCTACCTCTTTTTTTTCCTGCTGCCGGTGGTGAACGCCCTGCCCGATCTTTTTTTTAACGGCCTGCCTTTCAACTATATGGCGGTGGCGTTATTCTATCTCTGCGGTATGATTTTTGCCGAAGGGTTCTGGAAAAACCGCTCCCGGCAGGATACGAAAGAAGACCCGGACGCAGCCTCGACAACCGGCGGCGAAGAACTCTTTAATTATAAATGGAGCTATCCTTATCTCCTGTTCCTAATTATTTTGTGGATTTCCGCACTGTTCGCCGCGCTGCGCTGGACCGGAGCCACCCTACCCTCCCTCAGCGGCCTGACTAAAGATTTACCGGCCACGCCGGCCGGGGAACTGGTTTCCTTTGCCTCTATTTTCCCGGTAGTGACTTTGTTCCTTTTTTCGGTTTCTCCTTATCTCCTGATTTTGATGAAAGCCAACCAGGTAGAGGAAAGCAAAGTTTTTAGGAGGCTGCTGGGCGGTTATATCTTATCTTTTCATATCGCTCTATTCCAAAAAATAGTAGCCCCGGATTTTTTGGCAATAAAATGGTGGGGCGAAAAACTCAACCAGTACAACGGCGGTTTTTCAGATTTTAATGCTTTCGGTTTTTTTTCCGGCGCTCTTTTTCTATATACGGTTATCGCTTTGGTGTTTCGGGTGACGGACCCGGGTTTCAAAATAAGTAAACAGACAGTGCTGCGCCGGGAATTCATTTTCCTGTTACTCAGTCCCCTGGTGACGCTGTCGGGGATTTTCCTTTCCGGCTGCCGCACGGCGTTTCTTTTTGTGCTTTTTGTCCTGTTGTTCCTGCTGGTTACCAAAAGGATAAAACTCCGTTACAAGTTGGCTTCTATGGTGTTGATTGTCGTGTTGATAGGGGTTTTCGGCGGTACGTTGAAAACGCGGGTGCTGGCTATGGCCGGCAACATCAAAAAAATCGGCGCTTCGCCGGACATTATAACAGCTATAGATAAAGTAACCAACGGCAGGATCGAAATGATGCAGCGCAGTGTGCCTATAATTAAGAATTTCCCGGTTACAGGAGTGGGCAGCGGTAATTTTCTTTTTTATTTAAAGTACCGTTATTTAGGGGAAAAGTATTGGGAAGATCTGCCGTTAAACCAATACCTGTTGATTTTGGATGAAACCGGTTTTATTGGGCTGGCGGTGTTTATTTTTTTCCTGGTAGCACTGCTGCGGCAGGAGCGGAAAAAGATATATTCCTGGTTTTTCTTTGCCTTTTTGGTGGCTATATTCTTTAATTTTTTCTTCTGGTTCCCGGAAATATTGTTATTGTTCTGGATTATAGCCGCCTTCGGGCAAGAGAGAAGCGGGAGAATATCGAATCTCGAAGCAGCGCCCGCCGGGAAAGATAAAACTCAACAAAAGTTTTTGCGGGGGTGCAGGGGGCAGTTTTTTCAAAAAGCGCCCCCTGCCCGCCGGAGGCAAGTAAAGATTTTATTAACGTCGGCGCTGTTGGTAATTTTTATATTGTTTAATATTTTATATTTCGATGGTTTGCATCCGAAGACCTGGGCGCAGGAGAAAGAGCGGGAATACGGCTATGGTCTCTGGTATTTAGAGAAAACGCCTGCTGATGAAGCTTACCGTTGGACGAAATCACAGGCCGGAGTGTATCTATATTTAGATGAAAAAGGTGAATCCAAGCAATTCCGGCTTTTCTGCGGCGCGCCTTTAGACAGGTTAAAAAACAAAAAACAAGCAGTCAAGATTTACTGGCGCGGTAAGTTGTACGAAAAAGTGGAATTCCGGGAAAACAAGGAATTTTTATTTAAGATAAAAGACAAACCGGGAGTGGAAGGTTTTTTAGAACTGCGTATAACGCCTACGTTTAATTTAAAAGAGATGGGGCTTTCTCCTGAGGCCAGGGATTTAGGCGTACAGTTTTTCACCCTTTTTTAGATTTCTTTTCGAGATCGTATTCTTCCTGCAAAACACATAGGGATTCCTCTAAACACTTGACTCGACACTTCCGGGCATCGAAAGAACCGGAAAATTAATTTAATACTTGACAAAAAATGGTTTTGGCTATAGCATATGACATTATATATGTGTGCCGTAAGGGTTCAAAATGCAAAAAATTGTTATTTGCGTGCCGAATGATTTGTTTATACGCCTGAAAGGTCTTATCCCTCCTGGGAAAAGAAGTAAAGTGTTTTCGGAACTTATCGAAAAGGAGATCGAGCGCAGGGAAGAAGCTTTATATCGCTGCGCATGTGAAGTCGAGAAAGATGAAAATCTCAATAAAGAAATGGAAGATTGGAATGTAACTGTAGGAGATGGCATTGCCGAATCTGAAACGTGGTGATAATTATTGGGTCACTCTGCCTGCTTTCCCAGTGGTGGAAATCTTCAAATGTGGCAGCAAAAGATAGGAGGGCAGTTAATTTCGAAATTCAACTCCAGCAGATAGTGCTATATTCGTGGGACTTCTACTTGATTCGTGGAATCGTTCCCCGGTCCGTGGAATCATTACCCGGGACTAAATAGCCATTCCACGAGTGCAGCAGCCGCTGCCATGAACTAAATAACGGTTCCACAACTTTAGCAACCATTCCTCGGAACTAAGTAACGATTACTCTGAACTAAAAAACCGTTCCTCGCATCTGAACAGCCGTTCCCATGGGTAAAGTAATGGTTCCTCTATACTAAGTAATCGTTTTTCGGTACTAAGCAGCGTTTTCTTTGTGCTAAGCAGCAATTCTTTCGGGCTAAGTAACGGTTCTTTTGACCTATAAGGAAAGATTCCGGGGAAGAAAAGATTTCCCCCGGTAGGGGAGCCATCCCCGGCGGTGGGATCAGCCGATCTTAACGGCAAGATAAAGCGGGTAATTAAACAACTGCCCCGCCTCCCTTTGCAAATTATTGGCGCTGACCTTTATCAACAATTCCGGCGAATACTTACTCCTATAAAACAAAAGACTTTTGGCCCTGGTCCGCTGCCCTGATTTCACCTCGATGGGCACAACCCTATCACCCATAACCCGCAAAAACTCGATCTCAGAACTTTTTCCCATTTTTAGCTTTTGCAAGGGGAAAAAGTCGAAATCGCCTTTTTTTGCCGGGTAAAAGGGCCGGATTTGCCTTTTTTTGCCGGTAAATGAGGCGTCCCCTTTGATAAGCTGCTCCCTTTAAGCTGGGGCTGGCACTGGATGTGAGCGCGGCGAACCGGGAGCGAATATTAACTTGTTAATAGTAACAGGGTTGCAAAAGACTACACTTTGTTTTATACTCTCTCCATGAAATATTTGTTGTTTAACCAGGACGGCTTTGCCAAAAAATTTCCCTTGAACCGCTCCCATATTAAACTTGGCCGGGATGAAAGTAACGATCTTCTCATCGACGATGACTTTATCTCCAGGAGACATGTGGACATCTATGTAAAACAGAACTCTATCCTGGTGCAGGATGCCGGGTCGGTGAACGGCTTTTTCGTTAATAATGAAAGAAAGGAAAAAGCGGAGATAAAAATCGGCGAATCCTTTGGCGCAGGCAACGTCACCTTTACCCTTAAAAAAGGCGATGCCGGCGAATTCTCCATTTCGGAAAAATATCGCCCCGAATTTGTTAAAGAGGCCAAGAAAAAAGATGCCGCCGCTGCCGGTAGAAGTTTAACCACCCGCTCTATCCAGACCGTCAGCAGTGAGATCGAAGAGAGTATGTTCAGGTGGGATTTGCGTTTTGCGAATTTTGAAGAGTTTACCTCTTACCTATCGTCCAAACTGTGCCAGGTGCCTTTTTTCGGTACGCTCTTTTTAGTGGAGAAAGGAGAAGCGGGGAAAAGCGCCAATATCCGCTTTTCGGTGAATGGGAACAACCAGGCCCTGGACCGCCTTAAAAAAATCCTGGCAAAACACCCGGAAATTTTCCAGGAGAGGCTCTATTTAGCTGACAGGGCTTTTTGTTCCGAGCCGCTGCATTTAAACAACAAAATCGATGCCCTGGTATACCTGCTGGAGAAAGGCCGGGAAAGCAGTAAGAAGAGTATAAAAAGCTTTTTGCTTTCCCTGTCCCGGGGCATAGAGATGATGGATAAGTTAATCGAAGAGAAGAAGCATCTGGCGGCAAAAAAAGTAGATAAAAAGCACATCGAGACAGACATCATCACTGAAAGCGAAAAGATGAAGGATTTGATCCGGCAGGCCAGGAAAATTGCCGCTTCGGACATATTTATTTTGATCCAGGGAGAGAGCGGCACGGGCAAAGAGCTTTTTGCCCGTTTGATTCACCGCTGTTCTAAGCGGGACCGGGAAAAGTTCGTGGCCCTTAACTGTGCCGCGATCCCCGAAGACCTTTTGGAATCGGAACTTTTCGGTTATGAGAAAGGGGCATTCACCGGCGCTTACAACCCCAAGAAAGGGAAATTAGAATTGGCTTCCGGCGGCACCTTAGTGTTGGATGAAATCGGCGATATGCCTTTGAGCTTGCAAACCAAACTGCTGCGGGCTATCCAGGAGCATGAGTTCTACCGCCTGGGCAGTTTAACGCCCACTAAGGTGGATCTGAGGATCATATCTATCACCAACCGGAACCTGGAGAAACTCATCAAAAAGGATATGTTCAGGGAAGACCTGTACTACCGGTTGGTGCACCGGGTGCTGACCATTCCGCCGCTGCGGGACAGGAAAGAGGATATCCTGCCCTTGATCAATTATTTTACCAACAAGTTCTGCCGGAGCATGGACCGCTCTATCAACGGCTATTCGGTGAAAACTTTCGAAGCGCTGGTGGATTGTGACTGGAACGGCAATGTCAGGCAGTTGGAAAATGAGATCAGCAGTATTGTCAACCTGACCGACGATGGGGAAACGGTTGATTTCGATATTTTGTCCGAAAAGATTAAAGATCATTACGAAAGGAAGGAAAAGAAGGAAAAAAAAGAGCAGCCGGATGTTTTGCCCCGTGTCTTTAACCGCAAACCGGGCCGGGAGGAGATCACAGAGGTGTTGAAAAGCCATAATTGGAATAAATCGAAAGCAGCGCAAGCATTGAATATGACCTATCACGGTCTCCATAAAAAAATGAAAAAGATGGGAATAACCCCCCCTCATGCATAAAAAAAAGGATGCCCGGAAACGGCTGGGGCCGTTTCCGGGCATCCTGTATACTCTATAGCTATCGCTTCCCTGCTATTTAGGGATTGTTTGTTTTTAGTGTCAAATTATTTATTTTTACCGGTTATTTTTTCTTCAGTTCAGACACTTCTTTCTTCAGTTCGTCAATAGTTTTCTGCTGTTCCTGCACCACTTTGGTTAATACTGCCACCACGTCCATGGGAGCCATACCCTTCCTGTCTTTGGAGGATACCAGTTCGGGCACATCTTCAGCGATAAAACCCAGGCAGTTTTCTTCTTTATCTGTCTTGTAATTGTATTTGACAGGATTGAGATCCTGTAACGCATCCATGGCTTCGTTTAAATTAAGCTCGGTGATGTTTTCTTTATATTCCCTGCTGGATGCATCGGTCCACACGCCGCCCACGGTACAGCGAGCGCCGCTTGCCATGTGCAGCGGATAAGTAGGTGCGGATTGACCGATACCTACATCGCCATCGATATCCACTGTCAACACTTTGGTGGCGTTGTTTACTACGAAATGCACTTTGTGGTTGCTGACTGCTCCGATTTGCACGCCGTTGGTGCCGGCGGCAACTTTACCGGTGGCGCCGTCGGTACGGTCGATACCGAAAACAGCATCTTCCCCTGTCTTCTCTAATTCCATGGCATATGCGGGTGACCAGGTGCCGATGCCGACTTTACCGTCGGCCTTCAAGCACAGGGTGCTGGAGGGGGTATTGGGCTGGATCCTGAAGCACAGCTTGGAACCGTTGGTGACGTCCCTGATAAAGAAGTTGGTTTCATTACCGCATAAGTCCCATCTCTGGGCAGTCCAACCGCTGGAGCCGTCCTGGTCCAACCTGATGGTGGGGGAGTCGCCGTCCACTATGTGCAGTTCAACGTAAGGAATGGAAGTACCCAGACCGACCCTGCCGTAATCCTCTACATAAAGAGAATTAGAGGGAGCCCCGGTTTCGATCTTGAAGGGTGTCCTGCCATTGGTGGCATCTTCCACGGCAAAATAGGAAGCACCGCCGCTGGTGGTATCGTTAATCCTGATCCTCCAGTCGCCGCTGGGAAAGGTGCCGATGCTGGTGTCCTCGAAGTAGAGGCGCAGGTTGTTTTCTTTTAATTTGACGGTATCGTAACCGAATGCTTCCCCATTGGCGCAGTCGAAACCGACGCAGAGACTGCCGGTGATAATGACGTCGTCATAGTGCAGCACATCCTGGGGTCTGTCGGGAGTCGTTTCCGCGGCTGTGCGGGAGAGGATGCTGCCGCCCTGGACGGTAAAAGCGCCGGACTGGAGCATGGCTTTTTGCGGTACTCTCGTTTCCCCGGCATTCCTTGCTCTCTTTTCCACATTCGGGATCACGCGCAGTTCATAATTATAAATGCCGTCGATAAATTTCCCGCCGTTGTCGGATAGACCGAGATAGGGAGCGGAACCGGAAGCAAAGGTTTTGTGAAAAACCTGGCCGTCGGGACAGGAAACTGCGAGAATCATTTTGTCATAATTCACCCTGGGCTGCAGGTGGATGCCGAAAGCGCCGACACTAACGTCGGCCACTTGAGAGGCCGCGGCCATTCCTGTAAAAGACAAGACAAAAACTACAGCAGCAAATGCTGCTAAAAACCTTCTTTTTTTAATCATAGATTTTTCCTCCTTGTGGTTAAATCTTTTTATCCAGTTTAATTACGTTATGTTTGTTCATCATAGATAAGAGTAGCAATTTTGCTGCCAGGAGTGCTAAAAGCGGGGGAAATAATTCACTTTTACGAAAAATGCAGTATTATCAAGAGTAAACGAGTGGAGCCATTGTTCGCCTTTTGTTCTTTTTCGAATGTGCCGGTTTGCCTGGTGCGCAAGTAACTATTAACCAGTTAACAGTACAGTTACCAGGAGATGAATATCGAACAGCGAACCCCGAAAATCCGGCAGGCCTCCCCGAAAAATTGCCGGGGCAGGTCTCTTCACCACTGTCCAAAAACTATTCTTTTACCGCGCAGCGAACTAAGTTTTAATCTATAATTATTAACTAATTTTTTTGTCGTTGTGTGATGGCTGCCGGCGCTGTTTCGCCGGGTCCAAAAGGTTCATATAATTGCGAATTTCGTGTCCTTTACCTGCAGGCAGCATGACCTGCCCTGCTACCGGGCAGTAGGGACTCCCTTTAACCATAAGATTTAAATAATCGTTGATCCTGCGGACAAACGAATCATTTGGGTCTAAGTAATGTTTGCAAGAAAAACTTTTGGCCAGGGCGTTAAAGCTCTTTGCAAAAGATTTGTTCCCAATATAAGAGCCGCCGAAAGTGTAAAGGCCGGGCTTGCACTTCTTGAAAAACCGGGTGCGCCGGGTATCGAAGGCAGCCAATGTGGCTAAAGCAGCGCCCAGGCTGTGTCCGGTAAAATATAATTTAATATTTTCTGCCGGATTTTTCCGGCGAAAAGAAGATATTATTTTTTCGAGCCTGGCGAATATTCCCGGTTTCACACTGCGCCAGGCCGCTAAATAATTTTGGCACACTTTGATGTTTCTCCACAAGACCAGCCCGCTTTTGGTAAGAATTTTGAATTTTGGGGTCGGTGCTTTACTTTTTTACTTTTTTTTCGTTTTATCCTAAAAACAAATTAAAAAAGTCATAAAGTCATGCACCGTGCACATTTTCAAAAAAAATAAAGATAGGAGAGAGCTTAAAGAATATAAGCAGCGCCGGAATTTTCAAGACCTTAAAAGATTCCGCGGGCAGGGCGGTGGATTTTTTTAAAGCACCCGGAGGGGATGCGTCTTTAGAAGAAAATCGCAAGCGGACGCTTTTGCTTATATTAATACCCTTATTGATTCTTTTGTTGGTGATTATTGCGTTTTCTATTTAGCATGTTTTTTACTTACGAAATAATTTGCCGCCAGCCCCCGGGGGCGGAATTATGGAATGATGAGTGATGATGGACTGCCAAATAGTGGCTGCTTCTTTTTCTTCGTTTTTATAGAAAGATGTGCACTCCTGTGTATGCTGTATCAACTTATAATATCCGGAACAACCCTGTGCCTTTTGTTATATTTGATTATTTTGGAGTCGGACGTGATGAGAGGCCATTGCAGCATCATCGAGGAAGCCAGGATGATCTTATCATGATTATCGAATTTTATGCGTGAGTCCCGTATTTTTAGAAAATTCTCAAGAACCTCTTTATCTAACGGCTTTATTTCAATATTCGGGGCAGCATAAATGGGGGTCATAATTTCACTTCTTATTTTTGCTGAGGTTTCTTCGTCTTTGAACCACTTTTCGAAAATTTCGACGAAAACAATACTGGGGATACTCAAATTAATCGAATCATGATCTTTGAACGCTTTATCTATAATGTGTAAAGCGTTATGTGATATTTGGCGCGGTCTGGAAAAAACTTCACCAAAATAAGAAATCAGGGACGTGGTATCTACTACATAGCTTTTTTTCACTGTCGATACCTGCCTTGTTTATCCCGACACCGGATTAGTTCGTCCTCTAAAGTCGTTCCCGGTTCTCTCTCGCCATGTAACAGGTTTTTGATGAAACCTTCTGCAAACACCTCGAATTCCAACAACATGTCATTTTCAAGCAGCCATATTTTTTCTAAATCTTTTAACAATTTTTCGTAAGAAGTACCGCTTTTTGATTTCTTCTCAAATATTTTGGATAAAAAATAGGTCAAAGCAATTAATTGGTCATCCCAGTTTCCGGCATTCTCCACCCTTAAGGCCAGTGTGCGATTCTCCTGTTCCAGCGCAGGTTTTCCATCTATCTTCGCCGCGATTAACTCTTCTAATTCTTTCCTATCCAGGCAATACGACATAATTTTATTGTTCCCCTTTTGCTTTTTTCTCTAAATCAGTTGTTTCTGCCGAAGCAATACCTTTTTTTGAGTTTGGATCAAACATACCTCTCTCATTCATTTTTTCTACGAATGGTTCATCAATCACCTGTATATCATCGTCATCCGCTGCCCTATCGAGTAAATAGTAGGCGGATTTCAAAATTTTAGCGGCATTCAATTCCGAAATTTCAGCAATCTTATTAACTGCTTTTTCTGTGAAAGGAGATAACTCGTTCCCCTTTTGGCTATCTATTCGATATTCTCTAAGATACCTTTTTAAAAGTAGAACAGCATGTCCCGGTTTTAGTTTCTCAAAGGGGATAATATGCCCGGGAGTTACCTGGGGTGATGTCAGGGGGACCCTGTTTTCCATACCTGATTCGGACCAAGCGTCCTGGATCAATCGTGTAACTCCCGCATGCAGCACAAGAATAAAATTATAAAATCCCAGCTTCGTATTGGTGAAAAAGCCGTCATATAGGCAATTTCGCAATTCCGCGGCGAAATCTCTTTTTTGACGGGCACTCTGGAAATCGGGGATTCGTTCAAAATCGTCAACAAGGACAAACGCACCGTTAAAATCGGCTGCTCTAAAAAAATGAACCATGTGAGAGAACATGAATTCTAATTTTTCCTGCCCCTTTTTGAGTTCGACGTAATATTCTTTAAAGCTTTCCTGTGTAGACAATTTTTCAGTTAACATCCCGGCTGCTTTAAAGAGTGGGAACTCCCGGGGCAGCCCCCCAAGAAATTGATTTTTTGAGGTTTCACGATTAAATTTATTAATATCTATTCTCTTTTCTCCCAGCCAACCCGGGGAGTTCATTTTCTGCACCAGGTCATCTTCATCTTTAAATTCCTCTGCCGGTTTTAAATTCGGGACAATCGACATTAACGCTTTCAGCCTTATAATTGCCAGGCAATTATTTATTACCCCCGATTCCATGATAGCGTTGAACAGTAAATCGACGAACCTGGAGAATGTTTTGGTCCTGCCTCCAGGTTCAGGCGATAAATAAACAGGAAAACATTTGTTCACATTATTCGATATATCTAAGCAATACTCCTTATCTATCTCCCGGTAAAGATTGATCAAAAAAGCGGATTTCCCGTTTCCCCTGCCCACATAAGATGTATCTATAATAAACCCCATGCGCAGATGCCCGGGATCGCCCTGCGGGTTTTTTAAAAAATTGTCTTTTATGGTCTTGAATTCCTTTTTCCTTATTTCTGCCTCGAATATGCTTCCATTTATCCTATTATCCGTAGAATCCTTATTGACAAAGGATTCGGGTAGAAATGGATTTTCTTTTAAATTAAATTTCTCAAATCTCCCTTGCTTAACTTCCAGGCCGGGAGACTCGGGTTTTTTAAGAAATTTATCGAAAGTGTTCATTGATTCCTCCTTTCGGCGATATCTATCGCGATAATGTTTCGATACTTTGCGTTCACCATAACCGGCTCTCTTTTCAAATACATGGCATTCGTTTCGTGGGGCAGCTTGTCGGCCTCAAGGGATATTTTAACTTTCAATTCCCCTTTCAGATTCAGGAGATACGCCTTCTCTAAAAATACATTGAACAGGTGTTGAGAAATTCTCATTTTGTAGCAGACCAATTCCCTAATGTCGGGAAGGCCGACAAAATAACTTCTATTTGTTTTTCTCGAGCTAAAATAAGCATCGAGTAGAGCATCGACAAACTTATCCTGGTTTTCCGGATCTGCCCATGAAGGGGAATGGATATAAAGAGAATAGCCGTTTGCATAATCGAATAGTTTCTCAAAATCACCGTTTGTCTCATGATCGACGATAACCGATGTGGGGTAGACGATCCTACCGCTGAAACCGGGATAGAATTCAGTCACGTGGAGGGCTCCTATTTGCTTACCTCGATATGTCCATATATCGAAAGAAGGAAATCCCGATTTGTAACCATAGATTTGGTTTAGGAATGTCTTTAGCCAGAATTTCCTGAACCTGATAATCATTGAATTATATTTATCCGGTGCAAACTTGCCTGATTCATCTTGCGGCAGCAAGCAAGCTTTTTTAAGATTTTGGATAAGCTCATCGTTATATTGAGTGAGGTCTATACTTTTTCCTATAAATTCCTCTATGTCCTGTTCTAATTTTTTCTGCAAAGCCCGTGAATAATCCAGTATATCTTTAGTCGTCTTGATTTCACTTTTCTTGAAATCTAATTTTATAGGTGAATAGAGAGGAAATACTAAGAGGCCGCTTTTATTTTTATTTTGCTCGTAACAAAAATTGATTATTTCGTAGAAGGCCTTAAATTTCTCTTCCATGAGAGGAAACAATTTCTTATTGAACTCGTATGAATTCCCTTCTTCATAATGACTGAGAAGCTCTTTTCCCTTCATAGAGAGAGAATATTTCCCGTTTTTTTCATCAAAATCGATCAACCGGTATTCCAATGCCTCCGCAGCCACCTGCTTAAAGGTATAGTATAAAAGCTTAACTTGACGACTTGACTGCTCTTCCTCGCTGCTTGTTAGTCTTTTATATTTTGAGTCTCCCAGTGAATGTGTTTCTCTCAGGAGCTTGAACATATCGAGAGCATCCTGTTCGCGTGCGTGTTTTTCTATGCTCTTTAAAAGAATGTAAAAATATTCTAAAAAGTAAAACTTTTTTACTTGATATGGTGCGCTTGCCATTTTCCGATTTTACCTCCAGGTTATTATATAGTAAATAGCATGAGGTGTCAATCAAAACAAGACAGCAAATTTATTACTTTTCTATCGCAGGTTTTTCGCGCCCGGCCAGCTAACTTTTGCAGCAGGTTCCAAAATATTTCACTGCTGGGGGACGACCATGCATGACCGGGAGGCAGCAAGTCCGGTAATAATTCAACCGGGTAACCGGCGTCTTTGTATTTTTTGCAGGATTCTTTGCAGTACCCGATTAGATTGGGGTAGTCGCCTTTACAATAAGCAAATAATACCCCGAACCGCGGCCCTTTTTTTGCAGGCGAAAGCACTATGCCCCGCCCTTCTATATCGGTATAGCCCTGGGAATGAGAAATAATTGCCGCGTAAACACCGGGTCGTTTATTAGCTAAATAATGACAAAACATGGCTCCGGCGGATATTCCACTTAGATAAATTTCCCGCTTAGAGATTTTGTACTCGGCGGCGACCCGGTCGATCATCTTCTCTATGCCGTCTATCTCTTTTTCGATCTGCCAGCCCCTGGCCGGGAGACCGCGCAAACTCTTAAATTCATAAAAAGCTTCGGGAACCAATAATACAAATCCTTTCCTTTTACTCAATTCTATTAACCCGGTTTCCTCAATGGGGCTGCCGGTGTAATGCTTCAAGGCGGGTAAACGTTTGAATTCTTCAGACCAGACGCCGTGAAAATAAACCAGCAGGGGCAGCGGCTTATCCCCGCTCCAGGGGGGCAGAAAAACCCGGTATTCCCGCCTATTGCCCGATTTGTCTACTATCTCGAAAGGGGTATGCAGGACTGCGGCGGTTTCTTTTTTTGCATAATAATAAAAAAAACCGGCGCCTAACACACAAAAAATAAGAAAAAAAAGCACAACCCGTATGCGCCGTTTGATAGGGTTATCTCTATGATTGCGAATAAATGGAAACCACATGTAATAAAACTCCATCCCTGCGCTCGATCATCTGCAATGCCTTCCCGCGGGGGAATATGGCGGCGAAATAGTCAAACGCTCCCGGTAGGAGCGCTTGACTATAATATTTCATTTTCTAATTGCCTTTTACTTGATTTTCCGGATACCGGCAACTTTGCGGTTCTTAAAGGAGATGCTCCCGGTGCTGTAATTGTAAATCAATAAATTACCAAATGGAATCGACATTGTGGGTTTGCCCATTATGGCTTCTACTTGAGCAATGGTCATGCCTGCCTTGACGCGGTCTATATTCCCCTTATTCTCTTTCTCTTTGGGTTCCTTTTTCTCTACCTCGCCTCCTTTGGTGACCCCTGCCACGCGGCTTAACTTGAAGGTGACGGTGCCGGTGCTGTAACGGTAATAGGTGATACCCCCGGAAGCGGTGGCGGTGGATACCGGCGTGCCCATTAACTCCCGGACCGCATCGGTAGTCATGCCCACTTTGACCTTGTCTATATCCTGATGCTTGCCCGTGGTGCCAAAGGAAGAATCCCTGAAAACCGCTTTTTGGGCGCCTCCTTCGTGCTTGATGACTGTGGAGGGAAATGTCCAGTAGTAAACACCGTTTTCCAGCCTGGAGTGAGCGCCGTAATCATTGGTGAGGGTGTTCAAAACTCGTTTAGGCGTCTTATTGTAAAGGATGTGAAGCCTCACCAGCCGGCTGCTGCTGAACTCATATTTCTTCTGCTTTTGGCTGCTTTCCGGGTCCTTGTAATCAACGATGATGAAATTATTACGTTCGGTAATCTTTGCTATATCAGCGGGCTTTAAGGCGAGCCTTTTCTTTGTTTTGGCCTTGCTGTCTCCCCACCTTGCTTTACCGTAACCATCGATGTTACCGGGCACACTGCCGCTGACAAAAAGAGATAATCCAAATAACAAAATAACAAAAAATGTAAAATTGTTTTTTTTCATTTTAAGCTGTCCCTCCTTTTTTGATTTTAATCAAATTCCCGGTAGCCAGCCCCTGTTGTACTGCCGCGGAGCGGCTCATAGGGTGCCCGCGCCGCGGGCTTTGATTTTTTTTCAAGCTTAGTCTTAAAAAAACATTATTTTTTTAATGCGTTTTAATTGATTTTCTGCACATTGGCAACTTTTCTAAACTTAAAGGCAATCTTCCCGGTGCTGTAATTGTAAACCAATAAATTCCCAAGGGCATTGACAGTAACGGGTTTGCCCATTATGGCTTCTACTTGAGCAGTGGTCATGCCGATCCTGATGCTATCTATATTCCCCTGGTTAGCGCCTTTTCTCGCTACCGAGCCGGTTCCCCGGGTGACCTTTATCACCCTGCCGAACTTGAAGGTGATGGTGCCGGTGCTGTAGCGGTAATAGGAGATCCCGCCCGCAGCGGTGGCGGTGGATACAGGCGTACCCATCAGCGCCCTTACCTGGCTGGTGGTCATTTTCAATGTGACCCTGTCGATATTCTGCTGCTTGCTTGCTTTCCCTGAAACATAGGAAGAATCCCTGAATAAGACTTTTTGGGAGCCCCTTTTGTGCTTGATGATGGTGGAGGGGAAGTTCCAGGTGTAATAGCCTCCTGCCAGCGTGGGATTGCCATATTTTTGGGTGTGGGTCTTTAAAACTCTTCGCGACGGGTTGTTGTAATAGACGTGTATCTTGACCAGCCGGTTTTTACTAAACTCATATTTTTTCCGGTTGATTCGTTCCCCCACGTAGTCGATGACAACGGTATTTGTGCTCTGGGAAACTTTTGCCACGTTGGTGCGCCGTCTATTGGCGAACCTTTTCTTCGTATGGGCTTTGCTGTCTCCCCAGCGGGCATTACCCTGACCATAAATGTCCCTGGGTATATTACCGCTCAAGACAAAAGAAAAACCTAACAAAAAAATAACAATAAGTGGAAAACTAACTTTTTTCATTTTTCTCTACCTCCTTTTCTATTTTTTTTCATAAATTTTTGCACTGTAAAAAAAAATACCCCACCGTTCCCGGTAGGGCATTTTATCCTGTCAAAACTATCGTTTAATACTGCCATCAAGGACATTCTATCATAACAGGGCCCTTTTTTCAAGCCGAAACTTGAAAAAAGGGCATCCTGTTATTCTATCTAAAGATAGTTAAATATTATCTACTCTTGTTGCTAAAGTGATGGTACTTTCCATACTATTACCGCCGACATCGGCAGTAAGGGAGATACCGTATTGATAGTATGCGGTATCCGGCTGGGTGGTAAAACCTTTGTCATAATAAGAGAAAGTGGTGCCGGAGACAGTGGCCAACGGCGTCCATTCAGCTTCTGTTCCGGCTTGTCTCCTGTAGAGGTTGTAGCTGTCGATGGTAAAGCCTAAAGCGGTATTCTGGGGATTCTCTTCCCAATTCAGCAGGTTGATCCAGTCGCGGTAAACAAAACCCCTGTTTAAGAAGTCGTCTACTGTGGCGCTGAGGGGGGGAAGCGGCCCGCTGATAACTTCGAGGGTTACTTTCTTGGTGCCGATGAGGCCCTTGCTGCTGTCGAGCACGGACAAGGTGGCGGTGTAAAAGCCTTCCTTCTCAAAGGTGTGGGTGATGGATTTTCCTTTCATTTTGTCGAAGTCATAGTGGTCGGGATTATTAAAATCGTTGAAGTTCCAGTAATAAGCGCTAATATTTCCGCCGGGGGAGGAACTGGGAGAGGCGTCGAAAGTTACCGAGGAGCCTTCTACGACAGTGGTGCTGTCTATATTCATGGTAAAATCGGCTTTGGGGAATTCGCCGGCGGCGATGTTGATATCCTCGGAGGGGGCTTTGAAGGTGGCATATACGATGTCCCTGGAATGGGAGGCTCCGGCGGGGATGTCGCTGTAGCCTACGTGCACCTGGCCGTGAGTATCAACGAAGAGGTCGGCATGGGAGCAGTCGCGGCAGATTTCGGTAAACTGTACTTCCTGGGCCCAGGCATTGAGGTTGCCGATGGATTTGGCGCTGTAATAGAGATGAATGCCGTCGCCGCGGAATACGGCGTGCACCATGTCGTTGGTATCATCGGCCTGGATATCGAAGAAGGTGCGGCTGCCGCGGCCCTTGTTGATGTTAGTCATGGGTTCCCATTCACCGAAAATCCTGGCTCTATAACCGTATTTGCCGCGCAGTTGACCCCACATGACATGGACGTTATCTTTTGAGTCCACGGTGATTTTGGGCCAGAAAGAGTGATTATCGGCGGAGATTTGGATGGGCCATGCCCAGTGAGCATCCTTATCTTCCAACTGGTTTTTTTCGGAGAACATGACCACGCGGTGACCGGATTCGCCCTGCTGCCAGGCGGCGTAAGATTTCATGCCCCTGGAAGCGATGGTGATGTGAGTGGCATGATGTATTTTGTTGGTGGATACGCCGTGACCTTCTCTACTCCAGGCGATTTGTTCGTTGTCGATGGTCCAGTTATTGATGTTGCGCAGGTAGGTATTGTCATACTGCTTGGAAACCGGGTTGGGCACCATAAATTCCCAAACGCAGTTGATTGTGCCGTCGCTGAGTATGGATACCCAGGGGAAAGAATCGTTGTTCTTAAAGGGGTGGCAGTTGATCCAGGTCATGCCGTGTCCCCAGGCCCCGTCGAAATAACGGGTATGCCAGATATCTTTACTGTGCCTGGTTTCGCCGTCGGCCCAGCACATATGCACAATGGTGGGTTTGTTGGGATCCACGGCCAAGTGCGGGGTTTTGGAGTTGCACCAGGTATTACTGGCCTTGCCGGGCACCATCCACTCGGCAGTGGGGTTATTCTTCTTCTTGGTGTAGTAGATGTTCTTTAAACCGGTCTCTTCAGACCAGCAGACCATTACTTTTTCTTCGCCGTTTTCTTCAAACACTACCGGGACGGCAAAAATCGAATGCGACCGGAATCCGGCGCTGTCTTTGCTTAACCGGGTGATGAGAACTTCACCTTCGATCAGCTTCTTGGGTTTACTTTCCTGGCCTACCAGGGAGAAAGCAAATGCCAGGAGGAAAATCAAAACGAATATTTTCATTTTTTTCATTATTTTTTCTCCTTTCTAATCTTGTTAGAATTTATAAGTGAAAAAGAGCATTAACCGCGCTCCGGACATGTTGACTTCAGCGTTGTAGTCTTCGTTTTTGAGTTTCAGGCTGTCGTATTTCAGTACGAGATCCAGGGACAGGTTGGGGGTGAAGTTGAAATAGGTGCCTACCTGGAGGGAGAGGCCGAAAGCGCTGTCGCTGAATTCGCCGAGTTCGGTGGTCTCTTTATAACTGAGCATAACGGTTGACAATCCGGCGTAAGGTTGGATTTTGCCGGTTTTGAAAAAGTACCGGGCGCCGAAGTAGAAGGGGGTGGTTTTAGCCGTGACTTCATCTAAAGTGGGCTGCAGTTCGCCGGTGACTTTCAGGGAATTGATTTCGGCGAATACTTCAAATTTCTGCATGAACTGGTAGCCGATCTTGCCGCCGAACATAACTGTGGCTTTGGGGTACACATCTGACCATGCGGTCTGGTTGACATAGAAAATTCCGCCGCCTACTCCGAGGGTGATGTGGTTTTGAACTTCTGTCGCGGGTCTTTCTTTCTTTACTTTCGGTTTTTTCACTTTCTTAGGTTTGGGTTTTACGGGTTCCGCGGTCTTCTCTTTTACGACCTTTTCTTTTTTGACTTTGGCTTTTTTTACTTTGCCTACTTTCGCTGCTTTGACGAACCGGCCGGTTTCGGGGTCTTTCACCAATAGTTTGATTTTGACATTATCGCGTACGCATTCGAAGGCTTCCTTTACAGTCCCCTCTTTGGCCGTTAGGATCTCGGACACGATAATCTCATCACCGCTGGAAAGGCCCTCTGAGATTAAGGATTTTGCGCCTGTTTCCGCGCCGACTTGCACAGGTGTTCTTTTGGCATATTTACCGTCTACTTTGTAAACGAAAGTGCCGGCGTCATCTTTTAATATCCTGTCTGTGGCCAGCACTACGGCGTCTTTGTGCTCTTCTTTCAGCATTTTGAACAGTACGGTATGACCGGCTTTGATTTCTCTTACTTTGTTCCGGATAGAGAGAACCACTTCGCTGTAAGAAACCTGGGTCACCAGTGCTTTGTATTCGGAGTTGATTTCTTTAACCAGTACGGGGATTTCTTTGCCCTGCGAAAAGAGCGCTTTTTCATTAGAGGAGACGGAGACGACTGCTTTCATCAGGCCGGCATCTTCGATTACCACGGCTGTTTCACCGGCGTTAATTTCACCGTCTTTGCTTACGTTGAGAGATTTGATTTTGCCGTCGGCGGGAGCGGTTATGGTGTAGTTCGGTACTGCTGCTTCAGCTTCTTCGAGTTTGGTTTGGTTTTCTTTAACCTTTCTTTCGGCCTGTTTTTCGGCTCTTTCACTCCTTACTTTCCAACCCTGTCTTTTGCGCAGGGTCTTCTGCCATTTTTTCACTTCGTTTTTTAATCTTTCGATCTCTGCTGTCAGGGCGTTATCGATGACGAATAATTCCAGGCCCTTTGATACGCTATCGCCTTCGGTTACTTTGACATCGGTGACTTTCCCTGACACTACGGGTTTTACAGCGATTTTTCCGGGAGCGACTTCTGTTTTAAAAACTTTATATTCTTTGAAGTCCTGCCCTAAAATTTTTGCTGTTTCAACTTTGATCGTTCTCGGACATTTAATTTCAGCTTCATCTGCTCCTGAGATTAGGGCAGTGGAAGATAAAAAAAACATTAATCCGGCTACTGCAATTACAAGAATTTTCTTTAAATCCATATTAAAATTACTCCTTTTAAAATTTTAGACTTTTTGAGGCGATATTATAAAGGATAAAGCTTTTATTGTCAATAGTTATCGGCTTTTTTTCGCTAATCCGCGCCCGAAATAATGCGGTTAAATGTTTTTTTCCGGCGAAAAGGCCAAAATGACTCCCGCGGCGTCTAATGCCGCGGCTTTATAGGTGTAAGAGACGCCGCTTTGCAGGAATTTGTCAAAATAAGTATAACCCCCTCCGGTTAGGTCCGCGGCCGGGATTTCCGTTACCGCCGTGTATGCGCCGCCGGCTTCTTTTCTATAGAAAACAAGTGTCGTCACCGGCACCGATTTTGCGTAGGCGGCGGATAAGGCGATTTCCCCGTACTGCCTGCCGATGAACCAGGCCCTTTCTTCTTTCCTGGCTGCCTGCAGGTCGAGATTTACGGCAATGATTTCGATATCGAAGACGGCGCTGTAGGCTGTGTCCATATTGTCGGCTGCTGCGATGCGCAGGAAATATTTACCGCTCTTATCCGTCAGGGCGGTGGGATTCACCATGTAAGAGCCGGAATTGGCGACTCCGCTTGCGACTTCAAAGCAAATGTTTTCCCGGAGCGAGTTAAGGTAGATATTTACCGGTTTGGCGTTCACCCGGTCGGTTGTGCTCCACTGCACCTGGAATTCCTGTTGACTGCCGGTGCTGCTGCTCCAGGTGGTCTGCCCGTCCGGTTTGGTAATCCTCATGGGAAACAAAAAATCTTTTATGGTTTTCTTAAATTCCGGGGAATAGTCCATGAAAAATTTGTGCCCTGAGCCGGGGACTATATAAAGAGAGGCGTCGAGGCCGATATGCAGCAGCACAGCGGTGGTATTTTGCATCTCATCTATAACCGGTTCTCTGGCCCCCACAGCCAACTGGAAGGGGGGTTTTTGCGCGGAGAAATATTCATAAGCTGTTTTCATTTTATTAACGGCTCCGACGTCATATTTATTGCCTGTGACAGTGCCGTTGGGCTGGATGGTGACATCCAATATTTTTGACTGGCCGACATACTTCTTGAATGGGACTTCGTTAAAGAGCAGGGGATATCTTCCCGACAAATTATAGACAAAACCGGCGCCGCCGCTAAAACCGATGGCCAACATATTTTCTAAGTCTAAGTTGAGTATTCTATCCTGGTCGTCCCGCAGGGTTCTTAACAAGTCGATTAAATCCCTGACTAAGTAATAATCTTTCATGTCATCCTCGCCCCGGGACCAGGTTCTTTGAAAAAGATCGGGGGCGACGATAACTGCTTTTTCTTCATTACCGGTTTTATACAGCCTGGTGGATTCGATATTCCAGGTGATATAAACACCGTTTGTGCCGCGAAAATACCATAAGACTTTAGCGGGCACCCGGTAATCGTAGGTATGGGGAACAAAGACCTGGATATTCCTCTGTTCGCCCCAATTGTCGGTCATTGTGAATTCGATCAGTTTGCCGTAATTGTCCATATCCGATTGAGCAGCGGCGACGCTGGGAAAAACTGCAAACACTATTATTAAAGTTAATATTAAATATACTATATTACATGATGTCCCGGTTTGGGGGCATTTTTTTGTTTTCATGGCCAGCTCCTGTTGTTGATTTTTTTAGCAATACCTTTATCGGGGAATTATACAATATTTCCTGTTTTTTGTAAAATTTGTGTTAATTTGTACTACCATGAAATTACTTTTTGCCTCCGGCGGCCAAAACCC
>JAGLSW010000788.1 GCA_023135565.1 Candidatus Aminicenantota bacterium
GCGCTCACCCGCTGCCTCTTGCGGCTAATGGCCCCCTTTTTGTCCCGGTTTGGCGTGCCAGATGCGCACCAGGAAGATTAAACCGATAATACTGAAAGGCAGCAGGAATACCGGCCAATAACCCCAGTTCCTGGTGGTGATATAGCCTAAAGAGAAAGACTGCACCGCCGTGCCTAAATACACGGCTCCGTCTATGACCCCGACCGCGGTTGCCGCACCTCGACGACCTCCGAAATCCATGGTGGCTGTGCCGGACAGCAGTCCGTGAGTGCCGATCACACAGATGGACATCACAAAAGCCAGGCTGCACAACATCCAACCGTTGGTCAAAGAAAAAAACATGCCCACGATACTTACTGCCAATATGCCGTATAAGAAACCGGCTGAAGGCCCGCGCCGGGACTGGAAAAATTTATCGCTGACGATACCGGCCACATTGCCACCGATAATCCCGGCCACCATGAGGATTAATCCCCAGTTCTCCATGGTAAACTTCCAACCGCCGGTGAGCCCGGCGGCGATCTGTTCTTTGGCATAAATGGGGAACCAGTGCATCACCCCGTTGCGCAGTACGCCGGTACAAAACTCGATGCAGGCTACAGTTAAAATTATCGGGTGGGTTAAGATGCGTTTGTATAATTGTTTGGTGGTCATCTTCTGCTCTAAGTCCTCGCCGCTGGAGGCATCGCCGGTATCGAAATCTTTGAATCCCGCATTGGCCGGGGTGTCCCTGAGCAAAAATATTTCGATAGCAAATAACGCGAAAAGCAGCACCGCAGGAGAGAGGAAAGCCCACCATAGAGCGTCGCCGCCGCCGTGACCCTGGCCTTTAACCAGCGGAGAGGCTAAAATACGGCCCGTCACATCGAAAGCGAAAAAGATACCGGAAGAGATCATGATGCCGAAGATACCGGAAAAAGTACCCCGTTCCCGCACATGAAACCAGTGGGCGTTCACCTTAACGATAGACACCGCGCCGTAGCTCTGGAAATACATGTTGGCGCCGTAGAGGATCGAGTAGATCAAATTAAGCGGGGCGTCTTTGGGATTTTCCATAGCCAGCACTTTCATTAAATAAAGACCCATCAGCAGGTTCATAGCGCCTGCGCCTAAGGCGGCGATGAGGATCCCTTTCCTGCCGCCGATGCGGTCTACTAAAGGGCCGTTCACCAAAAAGGAGAGCGCATAAACCACGGCCCCGATGCCGAAGATCATACCGAAATCCGTTTTGCTCATCAGGTCGCCTAAGGCGTTTTTGGTAACCGTCAGGTTGTAGCGACCCATATAGAGTAGGGCATAGGTTAAGCCCATGGGGAACCAGTTCCAGAAACGGCGCTGGCGGTATTCGCGACTATGTTCTATCATGGTGCCGTCTCCTTACCCGCGCCTGTAAACTTGCCACAAGCGGGCCAGCACTTCTTCTAAGTGAGCGCCCAGCACGCCGGGTTTGTCGGTTTTTTCGGGCATGTTGTCGAAAATCCCGTAAGGCACTTTAAAACCTTTGGCCTGCAAGTATTCGGGATCGGCGGCGGAAAACTCTTCCCAATCGGAACCTTTATACAGTTTTTCCATTTTCAGGTCTTCCAGGGAGTGTTCTAAGATGGAGTCGGGTTTATCGGGATTGCAGCGGCGGCGATTTTTTCTCGTGGACTCCTCGAAAGTCACTTTGATATAAAGGGTAACTGCTTTTTGCAGGATTTCTTCGGACAGGTAATCGTAGGCGGTTTTGAAACCCCCGTGTTCCGAACCCCGGGCAAATTCTAAAATTGCGGTTTTATTTTCTTTGAAAAAATCCGGCTCATCACGCAGCAGCTTAGAATACCTGAAGCTGAGTTTTTTGATTAAGAAGTTCCAGTACCATTTGTCTTTAAAGACGCAGCCCGGATGTGTTTTGCCCCGGTACTCGAATTCCGCGTTTGATATTAAGCGGGGTAGGCCCATCTCTTCTAAAAGATCGTCGTCTTCGAACTGTTCCCAGAGGATGGGGAAATCGTCTATCTCGACGAATTCGCCGATGTGGAAACGTTTAATTCTTTCTTCTACAGGTGTTTTTTTCAAATAATCGATGATTTCCGATTTTCCGGCAGCCGGTCTACCGTTGAGAATCACGATATTAAAGGTTTTCGGTTCCATAATGATTTACTCCTTATAAACAAATAGCCGTTACCCGGCGGTAAAAAGCGGCATGTCTTTTGCCTCGATCTCAAAAAAGCGTTTATTTTCCCGCCAGGGTGTTTTATATCATCCCGGCTTATGGTTGTCAAGTCCGCTGCCGGGACAATCGGCGCTGGCCTAACCTAACCCGGAGTATAATAAACCTGCTATTTAGATTTTTGTTGAAATATAGGAAAAACTATGCTATATAAAGGATTGTGAAATACAGCAAGCTAATTTTTTGGAGAAGGGATATGAAAAAAAAGTTAGAGGATATAAAACGATTTGTTTTTTTAGGGGTACTTTTGCTTTTTGTTTTAAGCCAATTTGCTGTCGCAACCTGGCAGCAGTGTTTGGTGGAACAGCACCCGCAGCCCGCTTTTACCAACAGCGGCTAGGGCGGTTACTACCCTTCGGTTATCTTCGATGAAAACGCCTTCGGCGAAGATGTGGGCGCTGTAATCGGCGGCGGGCCGGACACCTACGCCGTAAAACCTTATTACAAAATGTGGTTTACAGACGGCACTGTAGGCGGACAGATCGGGTTTTCTTATTCGCGGGACGGCGTAAACTGGTCTACCTGCGCTGCCTGTGTGTGTGCCGGGCTGACCAACCCGCACCATGTGGCCGTTGTTTATACCGGTTCGAAATACCGCATCTGGTATTGGGACACCGCGGTGCTCTACGCCCAGGCCGCCATCAGGAGCGCTAAAAGCAGCGACGGATTAAACTGGAGCGGCGACCAGGTCACCACCGGCAGCCTGATCACCGGGATTTCGCCCGATTGGAATAGAGGCTCTTACGGCCCCTGCCAGGTGTTTTATAACCCCACCGCGGCAAATTCGGGAACTGATCCCTTTAATTATAGTTTTTATATGTATTTTGACGGCACTACCGGCGGTCTCGAGGAGACCGGCTTAGGATATTCCGCCGACGGCATCGACTGGCAGTTGTACGGCAGAGTGCTGGCAAGGGGAAACAGCGGCCCCGGGGGCAATACAGACGACTGGGACAGCAGCTATGCCTCGCGCTGCTCAGTAGTAAAAGTGAGCGCCGGTGAATGGCACATGTGGTATTCCGGAGGGCAAACCGGCTTGAATGAAGGCATCGGCCATGCTGTTTCCACGGACGGTTTAAACTGGTCAAGAAACCCGGACAACCCCATACTGCACGTCAGCGACGGGGAAACCTACCGGGACAGCAGGACATACACTCCCTGGGTGCTGCACCGGGAAGACCGTTTCCAGGGAAACGGCGATAGTATCAAATTCAAAGGCTGGTTCACCAGCCGGGGCAGCAGCGGTCTCAAAACCATATGTCATTTAGGCACGAACCTGCTGGCGGACCTCTCCCTGAACAAAAGCGTAGATACTGCGAATGCCGGGGTAGGAGACAACATCTACTTTACTATAATTGTAACGAACAACGGAGTAATAGATGCCTCGGGTGTGCAGGTAACGGAATTTCTACCGGTAGGGTTGACTTTTATTTCCGCTGCTATTTCCGGCGGCGCTTACGATGATGCTGCCGGGATATGGGATGTGGGCAGCCTGTCGGTCAACACCTCCGCGACGCTGCAAATCACAGCCCGGATAGACCGGTCAGGTTCCCTCGCCAACACAGCGGAGTTGACCGCCTGCGACCAGTTGGATCCCGATTCGGACCCCGGCGATAACGAACCGGGCGAAGATGACCATGATAGCGCGGAAATTACCGCCGACACGCCGCCCACAGCCGACGCAGGTAAAGACCGGGCAGTATGCGTCGGCGATGAAGTTGTCCTCGATGGGACCGCGTCCAATGACCCGGACGGGGATGCCGTCGAATACAGTTGGCGATTTGTTTCGCTTCCCACCGGATCTAATGCCGAGCTTCATAGGATTAGGGCCGCGGCCCCCTATTTTACCCCGGATACAGCGGGATATTTCCGGCTGCGTTTGGATGTGACCGATCCCGATCCCGTGGGATTAACCGCCTCCGACTATGTGACCGTGACCGCCGAGATCTGCAACCAACAGCCGGTGGCGATTATTTCCGGGCAAAGTGAAGTGTGCGGCCTGCCCCGGATAGTGGAACTCAGCGGCGAAACTTCTTACGATCCCGACGGCCAAATCCTGGAATACAGTTGGGAAATATTAAAAAAACCGTCCTCTTCCACTGCTCAACTGTCTTCTGCCAAAAGTGTAAAAACCTCTTTTATCGCCGATTTGCCCGGGGTGTATTCGATTGCCTTAAGGGTAAAGGATGATGGGGATTCCTGGTCGAACCTGACTACTAAGCCGGCTGCCGCTCATATAGGAGATGCTCCCCGTATGGTAGTAAAAGGAAACCGGGTTCGCGAAAGAGCCTGGCTTATGGGCAGGGATTATTTTAATATAGCCGTGGAGATGAGTCCCTCTCCCTGTGAGATGCCCATAGAGAAATACTTCGTTTATCGAAAAGCCGGAGCCGGGGAATTAGTTCTTATCAAAGAGTTAACCGGCGTTGATTTTTCTCCCCGCGGCACAGTATATGTTTATGAATTCACCGACAAATTTTTCGACAGCGGAAGGGTTTATACATACCGGGCCGCCGCCGTCGATAAGAACGGCGTTATCGTTTCTTTTGGAGAGGAGATATTTTAAGGATTCGGGATCAATAAACCCCTTACCTCTCTCCATGTGGTGGGGCCGGAGGCAAGAGGTTATGAAAAAAAGGGGACTCAGGCCTAACCCTATATATAGTAAAGAAGGAAAACCGCGCCCCCGGACTCCCGCTTTGCGGTTCTACCGTAGAACCGATCATGCGGTTTTTGGTTCTATCACAGGACCGGAGGGTTCAAAAATCCCCACCCTGTCCGTTAACTCTTTATGTAAGCGGTGGGGGATTGGCAAAGAAAAACTTTATCAACTTTTGAATGCTATGGAACAGGCAAATGTCATTCGTTTAATACGTAAAAAGAATGACATCAGCCTCCATTCCGTCGGCGCAAAAATATTTCTTTATGAGCCGTCGGTGTATGGTTTTTTTGACGGAAATATCGGTAATATTCGTGAATCTTATGCTGCAGGCATATCGATGGAATCAAAGCGAAAGGTTTTTGCTGCGCAGAATGATGCGGAGTATGATTTTTTGATAGATCAGTTCAAAACTGAAGTGGGAGGTAAAAAGAAAGGGGCTAAAAAGGCGGATTTTGTTCTGCGGGATGATGTCGATATACCTGACGGGAAGGTAATACCTCTCTGGATGCTGGGATTTGAATATTGACTATCAATATGGTAACTCTAATTCGCGGCAGCGGTCTGATATAAAAAGATAGCGGTCGGATATGAGAGGAAGGCGGTCGGGTATAAAAAGTAGGC
>JAGLSW010000789.1 GCA_023135565.1 Candidatus Aminicenantota bacterium
CCTGCCGCGAAGCGGCTCAATGCTCCCCCACTCGAGTGGGGTTTAGAATCAAAAGCGCTCACCCGCTGCCCCCTGCCGGGGGCCAAACCAAAAAGAATATCGAATATCGAACACCGAATATCGAATCTCGAAGGAAAGAGTGACGACTCTTTGTTACTCTAAGTCCCCTCATAGGGCGCCCGCGCCGCGGGCTTCGAATTTAGTGCTTCAAGAAAATGAAACGTTTCTCTGCTCTTGACTTTTACGGTCAGGTAGGATATAAAAAGAGCAGACAAACGTAAGGAGAAAAAATGTCTAAAAAAATAGCTGTTTTTGTTGATTACGATAATCAACAACTCGATGTATTTGCTTTAATAGAATTGCTGCGGGAGAAGGGAAGAGTGGTGATTCGCCGCGCTTACGCCGATTGGGTGTCCCGGCAGTCTTACCGGAAAAGCGTTGTGCAGGCCGGTTTTGAACTGATAGACTGTCCCAAGATCACCGCCACTCACAAAAACGCGGCGGACATCCGCCTGGCAGTCGATTGCTTGAGCATTAGTTACGAGAATGAGGACCTCGATATTTTTGTTTTTGTTACCGGGGACGTGGACTTTGTACCCCTAATCAATAAACTGCGCACTATGGGCCGCGAGACTGTGGTAGTAGCCTCCGACAGCAGCGCCGCGGAATTATTGCAGCAGGCCTGTGATGAATATATCCCGGCTTACCGGCTGGACGAAATCGAGACTATATCCCAGGGCCAGTTGACCTTCGAAGAGTCGCTCACCCTGCTGCGCCGGGCCTGTGAACAGGTGAAGTTAAAAGGTTATGACCGGGGCTCCCAGGATATAAAATCTTTAGTCAAACAAAAAATGATGCAATTGAACCCCTCTTTCGATGAAAAAGATTATGATGACTGCCGTTCTTTTACCGCTTATTTAGATAAAGCCGGGATGTTTATTAAGTTAGACGATATGCTGGGCGGGAAGGCCAGTGTAAAGAGTGGGCAGGCCGAATTAAAGGAGCTGCAAGTATTTCCCGACACCCTGATGATCAAAGTGTACAATGAAGCGCTGCAGAAGTGGGGTGTGCCGGTAACGCTGCAAAAATTCGAGAAGATGTTATTCGGCATCCACCAGGATATTTCTTTGAAACTCTACGGTGTAAAAAATACCAAACAATTGATAACCGGCTTTCAAGAGAAGGGGCTGTTGACTATGGACGGGGCGAGGATCGAGATAGCTCCCGGTACCCGTTTTGATTTGACTTTAAGGCAGTTGAAATTTTACCACAGGCCGGAAACAAGGAAGATCGTTATCAGCAAAATCATTTCCCTGGCCCGGAATTGGGATACAGAGAGGAGTGACTTAACTCTCCATGAACTGAAGAAAAGTATTATCAATGAGAGCGAGGGAGCTATTTCCAGGGCCGATTTCGACGGTATTATCAATCTTTTGAAGCAGGGAGGAGTTTTTTTATCGCCGGATAATGTGCCTATTTCTTCTTTGAATATCCCGCTGCACCTGCTTTCTTATGAATTGAATGAATTGGAAGAGATCGTATTATCTATCTCTATTTTCCGGCTGGTCAATTCATCGAACTTAGAGGACAGTGAAAAAGAGTTGACCGCTTTGGCCGGTTTATTATTGGGCAGTGACAGCAAGAATAAGGTTGCGGAAATAGAAGGTTTGCTCAAGAAGTTAGAAAGAGACAAGAAGATTGCCAGGAAGAACAATTACTGGGTGCGTTACAGGAAGTGACCCCCCAGGGGCTGCGTGTGAGCGCTTTTGATTTTAAATAATCAGAAGTTTTGATCAAACTTTTTCAAAAG
>JAGLSW010000079.1 GCA_023135565.1 Candidatus Aminicenantota bacterium
AAACTGCCCCCTGCACCCCCGCAAAACTTTTGTTGAGCAATACGTTTTTCTAATTTGAGAAACGTTCCTTATAGGCTCCCTGCGCCGTGCCCTGGGGCCTACAAGCGACCGGCTGTAATTGTACCAGGTAACCAACAGTGGAAACAACCCGGCTATTTTGTCTCGATAGGCAGCCCCTCATAGGCTCCCCGTGCCACGGGGCTATTCATTTTTTAGGGCTTCGATAACGTTTACCGAGGCGGCTTTGCGCGAGGGAATAAGAGTGGCGGTAAAACTGATGAGAAGAGAAACTAATACTACAGACAATAAATCAAATAAATTCACATTAAAAGGCACATAACTCATCTGGTATATCTCGGCAGGTATCTTTATCAACTCGAACCTATTAGCCAGGGCGCAAAAAACAAGCCCGATAACAACCCCTAAAGCTGTGCCGATAATCCCGATAATACTGCCCTGGATGAAAAATATCCTTTTGATTATTTTCGGGGTGGCGCCATAAGAAAGTAAGATTCCGATGTCCTTTATCTTCTGGATCACCAACAATATCAAACCGGCTATAATATTTAAAGAAGCTACTACTATAATTAATGTCAAGGTGAAAAAAAGGATGGTCTTTTCTAATTTTAATGCCGTGTAAAGCGATGCGTTGAGATCCATCCAGGTGCTCACCTGCAAACGCACGGGAAAAACATCCCGCATCCGGGCCGCCACTTGCTCCGCCGCAAACATGTCCTTAAGATAAACCTGGATAAAACTGACCTTATCCCGCATACCGAAAAGCTTCTGGGCGGTAGCTAAATTTGTCACAACGGTGCTGTTGTCGATCTCATAAAGACCGGAATGAAATACCCCGGAAATTTTGAACTTCTTTAAACTGGGCAAGAGACCGGAAGGCGAAAGAACCGGCGTGGGCGTGAAAATTTTACAGGAAGAACCTTCAAACAAACTAACCCGGCTGGCAATCTCACTGCCCAGTATCATTTCGTTCTTCTTAAAAGGCAGCCTGCCCCGTTTTAGTTTTTTCAACCATTCCTTATCTCCCACGGTATCTAAGTCCAGGCCCCACACCACAGCGCCGGAAGTATTCCGCGACGACCCTTTTATCAATACCGCTCCCGACACAATAGGGCTGACAGCGGTTACTTCCCCAAATTTTTCTTTTATAACTTCGGTCACATCTTCGTACCCCGCCATGCCTTCGCCTATAATATTGTTTATCATTATATGAGATGTGGAACTGAGTATCTTATTGCGGATATCGCCCTGGAACCCGTTTATCAAGGTAAGGGCAATAATCAAAGCGGCAACACCGATGGCAATACCGATAATCGAAACAAGAGAAATAACCGAGATAAAAGACTTCTTCCTCCCTTTGACAAGATAACGCCGGGCTACAAAAAATTCAAACTTCATTTCCTTATTTCCTTTTCCCTGCCCTAATTTAGAACCTGTTTCGATTTCTCGATTAATAGAACCTTAAATTTCCTTACTGCGGTAAAATTCGTATCATACCGGGTCAGGATATAATTGCTGGAAAACCTCTGCCGCTGCGGATCATAAAAAAAACGCACACCGTTTGCCAGGTGGATTTCCATCCATTTATGGGGTACCGGGATAAAGGTATTCCGGCCCTGCTGATTTAAGTAGAACCCCCTGACAAACTTATTCTTAATGCCCACACAGTCCAATAAAAAATTAGTCAGGTTTGCTAAACCGACACAATTGGCTTTCCTGTTTAGCAGCACCGAAGCCGTGTCCTGGGGTAAGTCTTTTTCGGTATATTTCACGTTTTTTTCTAAAAAAATAGAGACGTTTTTGAAATATTGTTCAAAAGAGATGCTGTCGTCAAAAAGACTCATGACGAATTCTTTTGTGTCTCGATCGAGTTCAGCCAGCTTGCGTTCATTAAGGAATACCCTGAAATTAAGGTTCAGATGGGTATAGTTGATACTTTTTATTTCCGCGGTCAGGCGGCCGTTTATGCGCCTCAACTGCTGGGAAAAATTATCGTTGCTGTAGCTAAAAAAAATCTTTTCCTGCTGCAAATGAACCGGGAATGAAATTTTCACATTTTCTACTTCTCTCAGCGGGACCACAACGAATAACAGCAGCAGTAAACTTCTTATCATGAAATCACCTTGTCTAAGATCGCATTTATTATTTTATAGGATTCTTCGCTGCCGTATTTTTTTGCGATGCGGATAATATCGTCTATAATGACCGCTTTCTGTGTGCTGGACTGCGCCTCGGCAATGCCCATGCGCAGCAGGCTCCTATCTACAGACAATAGCCTCTCCAATTTCCAGCCGATCAGGTTTTTTGCGATAATTTCGTCGATTTTTTCTTTTTGGTCCAGGACTTTGTCTATCACACCGGTGATAAACTCTTTTTCTTTTTCATTGATATTGGTAAAGAAGTTGTCGTTTTCTTCCAGTATTTCTTCGATTTTTTTCCCATTCAACCCCATCATGTCGATCTGGAAAAGCAGTTTTAAAATTACTTCCCTACTGTATTTTATGCGAAACATTAAATCTTAGCATCTTTGAACAGGTTGAGCAGTTCGATGGCGGATTGGGCGGCTTGAAAGCCTTTATTGCCCATTTTATTGCCCGCCCTCTCAACAGCCTGTTCAGTAGTGTCCGCGGTGATGATGCCGTAGGTGATGGGAATTTTAAATTCGAGATTTAGCAGGGCAATACCTTTGGTGACTTCACCGGCCACATAATCGAAATGGGGAGTTTCGCCCCGGATTACAGCGCCTAAGCAGATGATGGCGTCGTACTTTTGGGTTTGCGTTAGGCGTTTGGCTACCAGGGGAATTTCGAAAGCGCCGGGTACTTTAAAAACGTCGAAATCCGTCTCTTTGCCGCCGCACCGGATCAGGGCGTCTACTGCGCCTTCCAGTAGTTTCCCGGTAATAAAGTCGTTAAACCGGGAGACGATGATAGCATATTTAAAACCTTTGGAAATTAATTTTCCTTCGTATTCACTCATATTTTACTCCAGGGGAAGAAAATACCCTAAAATGCCCAATAAGTCAAGTCCCGGGGCGTTATTATATTGCTAAAATACCAAACTCCAAACCCCGGGTGATTGCATTAATTTTTTTCGCCGGAGATTAGGGTTTGCATGTCGAAGTCAGCGTCGAAATCTAAATGAGTCACCTTTATGTTTTTTTTATGATAGTTTTGGTGGATGGCGTCGTCTAAGAAAAAAGGAAAATTGATTTTTACCTGCCCCTTTCGGGAAAATTCTTTTAACTTCCTGCCCGGATCGTTTTCTCTTTCCCTGAACTTTCCAGTTCTTTCCAGGTATTCTCTATCGGGATCGATTTCTTTTTTTTCCAGTCCTCCGGCGATAAAAACAACCGGTTCGATGTCTTTTATATCGGTTATCAGGCTTAACAGCAGCGCTGTTCTTAAATAACTGCCTTCGATTTGCCGGATCGCTTTCCTGAAATTATTGTTGATAGTTGATTTTAATTCCACCAAACATAGGATAGTTCTATCCTCGATACGGGCCAGGAAAATGCCGTCACATGTTTTGCGCAGGGCATCTCCTTCCTGCCGGTTAAAAAAAGATATAAATTTATTAGTGCCCAGCAGTTTGACAGAAAACCGGATAAAACGGCCATTTTTAAAAGTAACTTCTCCTTTGCCGCTCTCTACTGTTTCCTCTATTGTTATGCTGCTGCTGCCGGTTTCCTCGATTAACCAATCTCCTTCGGTTTTACCTGTAGGTTCCCGGGAAAATAGTTTTAATAGTTTGCTTTCCAGATCATCAGTCTTCATCATCGGTTAACGCCTCGCGCAAGTACCAGGTTTCATTTCCAGATTCATCGTAGACGCTGTCAAAGCTTTTCATGGGCAGACCTCTATCAGTCATTTCCAATCTCTCGACTTGATCCCCGCCATCTTTCTTCTCGAAATAATAAGCTCCTACATCTTTGGGGTCTAATATGAAATCTTCCCCGATACCGGTTTTTTTTAGAGCTGCCTTGAATTTGTCACGATTTTTATTTTTTATAAAATGAAGTTTTAATAAATTGTTTATTTGATTGATAAAAAAATCGCTGTGAGTAGTGGCCTGGATAAGGCCGCCCTTATTGACGATGTAGGACAAAAGCAAAGCCACGCCGCGCTGCAATTCCGGGTGCAGGTGGGCTTCCGGTTCCTCGATGCATATAGAAAGCTCGTAGATATTCACCCTGTTCAACAAACGGTCCAAAGAAGAGAGTTCTTTAACGGAAGAGGAAGCGGCGGTCAATGGAATTTCTATACCGGAACCGGCAATAACATAAGTCTCCCTATCCCGTTCTATTTTTATTTTCCCATTAATGAGTTTTGTAAGCAGCGGTTCGAGTATTTCTTTTTGTTCGTCCAACTCTTCATCATATGCATCAAAATCTCTGAATCTTACTCCATCGAGACCTTTCAAGAATTCTTTATACATACCGATGCTGGAGAATTTTTCCCACATAGACAATGTGCCCAAACCGCTGAAAGCGCCCCGGGCCGGGGGCAGGAAAAAGTTCCTGTATTCATCACCGAAAATAAGCCTCATACATAACCCATAAACAAAATATGTCAAATTGTCTTTAAAATCGACATTTTTCGCTTCCGCCACTGTGTGTTCCCAATCGTAGTGAGGTAAATGCATTTCAAAGTCAAGATCAGTCTTACCCGCAAATTCCCGGTAAGAAACAAAAGCCTTTGACTCGGATAACCCGGGAAACTCTAATTTTAACTTTAACTTTGCTTTACGGGAAAAATTATCATTATCGAGCATATATCCCAGGAATCGGCCGATATTATCATTATAAAGTTTCTCCAACCCTTTTAAAAAAACCTCCGGGAGTTCCAATTCCACTTTGCTGCCGGTTTTTAAATCCTTTTCGATCTTTTTGATATCGAAAAGTTTGAGCGTAAATTTCTCCATCATATCTTGGTCACGCAGCATATAAAAAAGGTAATAAACAGCCATGGCCGCAAAACTCTTACCCGTGTTACTCTCACCGGAAAATATCAAAAAAGGCTTGAAATCTATAACACTGTCCCGGATAGGCCCTAACTCTTCGATCTCGAATCTTATTTTCCCGTCTGGGAAGTCTTCTTTTCTCATCTTCCTATTTTATAAAAAGAATCAAACTTTGTAAACAGTTCAGCTTCTTATTTTTTTTATTCCCCAGCTTTTCTACAATTTTTTTTAAACCGCAGGATCGCTACTTCCTCTTATCGACTCTGATTTTCCCCCAACTTCGTGTGCTTCGTGGTAAAAATAGCAGCCTATTTTGTTCTCTTGGCGGCTATGATGGCTAAATCATCTTGCAGCGCAGTGCCGGGTGAAAACTCCTCTAACTTCTTAAATAACATCTCTACTAACCCGGCGGGATGAAGTCCCCGGTTCTCTACGAAAGTACTTATCATCCGCCCTACACCGAAAGCCTCCAACTCAGGATTAAAAAATTCTTCGATACCGTCTGTGTAAATAATAACTATATCATCGACTCCTAACGGCACCTCTTTGCTTTTGTAAGTTTGATCCTCCTGGATACCTAAGCCGATGCCCGTAGGAGGTAGTTTCTCTATTTTGCCGGTGGCCCTGATCAGCAGCGGGGCATTGTGACCGGCATTAATGTACTCCAACGTCTGCGACCGGGAATCCCAGATAGATAAAAAAAACGTAATAAACTGCGATGGCAGCGAATTCTCACAAATCATGTTGTTGATCAAAAATACAATGTCCGCAAGCGGCATAAAAACAGAAATCGCCGTTTTTAAACTGGCTTGCAAATTCGACATCATAAGCGCGGCCCCGGTGCCTTTGCCGCTGACATCACCGATAACCAATACGGTCTTGTTCTTGTTTACCGGGATAATATCGAAATAATCACCGCCCACTTCGAAACAGGGCATATACTTGCATGCCAGGTCTAACCCTTCCACGTCAGGCACGGTGCGGGGCATCAAATTCTCCTGGATGCTCCTGGCAACTTCCAATTCTTTATCTAAACGTTTTTTCTCTAAATGTTCTTCCTGGAGTTTGATGTTCCGGATCATCTGCGCGGTGTGGTAAGCCGCTTCCCGGAAAATTTCCAGGTCGTCGCCGGTAAAATCCTCCCGGTTTTTTTTCTTGCCGATATTCAAAAGCCCCACCATTTCGTCCCGGGAAATGAGAGGCACTGTAATCGATATCCCTTTTTCCAGGGCCCAGGTCTTTTCGTCTTCTTCTATCAGGCTGCCGTTCTCCTCCGGGACTTCGTCCCAGTAGAAATTCGAACCGTCTGTTACTTTTGCCAGTACGCTTTTACCGGAACCCGGTTTCAACGGCATATTGGCCTGCCCCACCCTGTCTAAAGAAAAGACGGCAACCGGGGAAAGCTTCATAGTATCGGTCAGCCACTTAGAAAGATCGTCCAGTACCTGGGACGATTCGATAAAACTCGACATCTTTTTAATCAACTCTTGCAGTGATTTTTTGTACTTTGTTTTTTCTGGATATAGTTTTTGCTCCACCCAGCGCAGCACCCGGGCATGAAGAGGAGAAAAGGTCAGCGCAAGCACCAATACCATAAGCACGATAAGGCTGGGATCGGTGAGCTCATATTCCGAAACTATCCAATTGGCCACAAAAAAAGCAGCAGTCAGGTAAATACAAAATAGGGCAAAAGTGGAACCGATATAACGCAGCCTTCGTTTTAAGGCGCTTTCGGTTTCCAGGATTTTTTTTTGGAAAAAACTGTTTAAAAAAGTGAAGGGGAGTATCAAACCTACTCCCTGGCTCATCAAAAACAAAATAAACGCAAACCAACCGAAATACATCGACAAATTTTGCAAATAAAGACTGTAGACGATTAAAATAAAAAAACCTAAGAACATAGATAGGGCACCGTACTTAATGCCGAAGTGGATCAATTTGTACTGGCGTTTTTTCAGCACGTTTTTCTCTTTCCTGAGGCCGCGGTAGAGAATAAGTATCCCGGAATAAATATAGACCAACATGTAAAGCGCCGACAGGTGCAGCGTATACTCAAACTGCTGCGAATCAACCGGTCTAACAAATGAAAACACCAGGTAGCCCAGGGGGAATAAAAAAATAAAAAAAATAGTCGAAAACCCATGTTTTTTATAGAAGGTGGTTTTTTTAGGGAAATTGACAAACAGGAATAACCAGGACGCCGGCGCAAAAAGCAAGCTGAAGCCGCCGATCAATTCTCTTATTTGATAATAGTAGATCTTGGTCAAAGGTGAGAAAACCATCGGTAGGCCGACTACACAGGTCATGGAACCGAAGAAAAAACAAACCAGGGCAATGAGTTTGGTAATATACGAAGGTTCTTTGAAAAGTCCCCACAACCCTACCAAAATATAGGTCATCATCAGGGCAGGCAAAATTAAACTGTTGAGTATCCTGAGAATCCGGTCCATTATAGGCAGCAGCTTGCGAGTCATGGTGATCTCTACTTCCCGGTCGCCCCTTTGCACTTTCATCACCATGCTGGAACCGGCTACCGCATCTCTCCGAAAGACATTTCTATCCTGTCCTGTAACAGTTCTCCCGTTTACAGACAAGATGCGGTCCCCTGCTTTTAAACCGGCCCGTTCAGCCGGGGAATTTTTTATTAGTGAATTAACTTTTATGGATTTCCCATCTTCCGCCACTCCCGGCCCGAAACCGAAGCGGCCTTCCCGGAAACCTACCCGCAGCCCGTAGAAGCCCTGCACAATGGAAATGACTGCAAAAAAAAGTAGGCAAATCCCTAATAGTTTTACAAAAAAGTTTGTCGATTTTGTGAGTAATTTATTTTTTTTCATATTACCGGTACCCGAAGTCTTTTTATATCATAAAAACATACAGAACTCAAGAGGACTCAGGGTAACTATTCAGTTCCGGGAAAAT
>JAGLSW010000790.1 GCA_023135565.1 Candidatus Aminicenantota bacterium
CCATTAAGCCGCTGACCATCAATCATGATCCCAGGAAACCCTAAAATTCAAGAGTCGCCCTTCGGGACATTTTTTTTTGGATAGACCGGAAAAAAGTAAAGCGCCGCCCCCGGTTTTCGAACCGGTAATATTTCTTATGCGGCAAATCTTGAAGGCATTACTGCATAATAGATATTGTTCAGAATTGGCTTTCCAAAGCAAATAATATTTTTTACTTTGAGAGTTGGATTTATTAGACAAAGTTTCGATGACGTCCTTCCCTCGACAAAATTGGGTCGTTTCATTTTTTCCTGTTGACTTTTTTGTTGAGAAATGGCATATTATAAAGGTAAATTAACTTTTGGAGTAAAATTATGGATGAAAGAAGTAAACGGTTAGCTGAAGAAGCCGGGAAATGGGTGGCTTCTCCAGAGGGGAGGGAAGCGATAAAAAAAGCAATAATAGAAGCAAAAGAGAGCAGTAGAAGATTTAAAGAATCGCTCCAGGTTGATCCCAAAATTATGAAGGAACCTTTCACCATATAGAATTGAGACTGGATGGGAGCACCGTTTGAAATTCATTCATATAGCATTAATAAACTAATCGATATATTTTCTAATAAATCGAATTCAAATCCGGAGTTTATCCGAATAAATATACATTCAATCTATTTTCGCGAATACTTCGAGCACTTAAATGCCAAAACCATACTCGTTGAGAACGATTATATCGACAGAGATTACCTGGAAGATTATCCGGTGGTTTAGGGAAGAGTCCCATGGTTCCCGTTAAACAGGGTCAGGATGAGAATTAACTATATATGCTGCTGAGATAAGGTACCCGGATGATTTTTACATGCCGACACTCGGCGAAACCCAGGAGAGTATCGACATTGCCGAAAAGGTAACAGATTTTGTAAAAAAGAGATTGCAGGAAGATGGCTGCCGGTAACCGAGCCACGTAAAATAGGATTTTCTCACAGCAGGCAAGTTGACTTGATTTTTTAAAAAAAAGTGTTGAAAAACATCCTTAAGTATGGTATATTCAAGCTTGATGGAACTTAAAATAAAATTTAGAAAGGTAGTAAAAGGAAAAGTAAGATACGCAATGACAGCAAGAATTGTCTCGAAGTCAATGATGTGTGAAATGGTTAATCGATTTGCCCTGCATCAGCATCGCTCTAAAATCAGAAAAAAGAGTAAAAGAGTTTTTTTTGAAATGCTGTACCACTTAATATAAAAAATAAAGGAGATGAAAAAATGTTTAAGGAATCTTTTATTCAAGCAATTCATGAACGAAGAAAAGTGAAGTTAACCTTTTTTTCAAAAGAAGATCGAGGTGAGCTTACAAGGGCTTGTGCCCCAATGGACTACGGCCCAAGTAGACATTCCTCAAAAAAAGATAATCGTTATCATTTATGGGACTACGATAGTGATTCTGGAAGTCACACATTAAGCTTGCCGAGTGAACAGATCAAAAACATTGAAATCCTTAAAGAACAGTTTCACCCTGCTGAATTTGTCACATGGCCCCCAAATTGGTTTGTCCAGCGGAATTGGGGAAAATTTTCTTGAAGAGCCCAAAAGGTTATTCTTAACTAAGATAAAGAATTAGCAACAAGGAAAGTGAAAATGAAATTATATAGTTTCAAAATACAAGGTTTTAGAAGAATAAGCGAAGCTGAGATTTTATTTGGAGATGCGACTTTCTTCATAGGAGAAAACAATGTTGGTAAGAGCTCGATATTGAAAGCTTTAGAAATTTTCTTCTCCGGGAAAGACAAACTTGAAGAACAAGATTACTTTTTCTGTCCAGATTCAGATTATAGATCAGACACAATAACTTTGACAGCAAAATTCATCGAATTGCCAGTGGAAGCAAATGGATGGCGAGGGTTTAAAGGAAGAATATTTCACGAGAAGGTCGAAAAAAAGGATACCCGTGCTATCTATTATAGAAAAACTTATCCATTCAACGGAAAAGCGAAACGGGAAATGAAAAGCTATGAAAAAAAAATTAAGTCCCAATTCCAAGATTGTATAAATATTAATCAATTCATCTCTAATGGTGCTCCTTTAAGTGAGTTTGACGATGTTTTTACAGAACATTTTGACAATGACAAAAAATTGACGAAAAAGGAAAAAGAAAAATTAGAACTTATTTCAGAGTTGTGGGATATTAATAAAAGTAAAGAGTTATGGGTTCAGAATCCGGGAGGAATAGATGGGAATATATTAATTAAAATACCAAGATTCCTTTTAGTACCTGCTGTTGATAAGACAGATGAAATTGAAGGCACAACTGGCAGTCTCCAAAAAACCATGAAAGAACTTTTCGCGGAAGTTCGAGATGCGTCCGATCATTATAAGAATGCCCAAAAATATTTAAATCTTTTAGCCGATGAGTTAGACCCTAACGATGAGAGTAAGGAGTTTGGCAGAATGATGACCGAAATCAACGATATTGTTGGTGATATTTTCAAAGAATCTAAAATTCATGTTGAGACCAATCTAAGCGATCCACAAACCGCTATCAAGCCATCTTTCGAAATTGAAATGTCCAGCAACATTAAGACTAAACCGGAAAGGCAGGGTATGGGAGCTATACGTTCAGCCGTTTTTGCTCTTTTAAGATATAGAGAAAAATTCATAGAAAAAAAGCTGCAAAGAGGCGATTACGTCAAAACATTGATAATTGGTTTTGAGGAACCGGAATTATATCTACACCCAAATGTAGCCGTGTTAATGAGAGAAAAGATTTATGAACTGGCAACTTCAACTAACACCAAATTGGTTTGCACTACTCATTCGCCATATATGATTGATTTGAGTAAAAAGGTTGATTCTAAAGATTTCCCTTCTCAAGTTTTAAACTTGGTAAAAATAGAAAATAAAAATTCAATGAATAGGGAATCAACTTGTATTTATTCATTTAACACTACGACGGCATATCTTAGTCTAATGGATGACGATAAACAATTTATTAAATTTATTCTTAAAATTGATGATTATGTCGCAAGAGTGTTTTTTGCAAAAAATATCATAATTGTCGAAGGTGACACTGAGGATATTGTTTTTAGAGAGACAATAAAACGACTACCAGAAAAAGTTAAAAAGAAAGTATTAACCGATGTCCAAATCATAAAGGCGCGAGGAAAAGCAGCAATTATTCCATTAATAAAATATTTCAAAACAATGAATATCAACGCATTTGTTATTCACGATAAAGACAAGGTGGATGGAGCGACAAAATTCAATAATGCTATCCTTAAGGCGTTGGACGGAAATGAAAATCGAAGGATTATGTTGGATTATTGTATAGAAGATATTCTTGGAAATGAGGAAAGCTCTTATGGGAAACCATATTCTGCGTTTAAGCATATTAACAAAAGTTGGGGTGAGGAGTGGGATGGAGTTCAAGACAATTGGAGAGAATTGATAGAAGAAAGAATATTTAAGTCTTTTTTCATTGAGAAATAATAAATATTAGGAGGTTTAGCAATGTCTTCAAAAATCCAAAGAGCGATTAGAGAAAAGAAAGTCATCCGTTTCTATTATGAGAGTGGAAACCGAACTGTTGAACCTTTTTGTTTTGGTGTCAGTAGTGCCGGAAATAATTTGCTTCGAGGTTTTCAGATAGACGGATTTAGTAAATCCGGGGATTAAAGGGACAGGTAATTAATTTTAAATATGAAATATTGTAGCCAAAGAGTAAAAAAAAAAGAACGACAAAATCTTTGAATTAAAAATTACCTGATATTATCTAAGCAAATAGAAAGTTTATTAAAGTATACTCCCTCCAATCCAGGATAATCAAGATTTCTGAAAATTTATTCTAAGTTGATTTATTATTTTATCAGGTAATTTCCAGTAAAACCCGAGTGTTCCGTTTTAAAAAGGAACGAGTGATTTATATTTAATGTAATTGTTTTAATTCTAATCCTAACCGGAAGTTAAGGCTTGAGCAAACCAAAAGGGTCGGCGGGATTGAAAGAGGTCAAACGACGGATTGAAAAAATACGCCCTCCTGTCACAGCCTCATGAACACGCCTCTCCTTCTTGAAAAAGATCTGCCCGGAAAACCGATCATAAGCATCACGAATAAATCCCTCTGAACCCAAGACAAGACCATCTGAAAAAGAACGTAATCGTTTACGAAACACATCCCCACCGGGCAGCACGTAACCGCTTTTCGTCTCGGCGGCAAGAATGCTTTTATAGATTCTTCCATGGTCCCGGGCTTCCTCTTCGATTCCTCCAGCCCGGTACACAAAACCACGGTACTGACGCAGTCGCGCAGCACTATCGGTTTCAAATATGCCGCCGAAATCCAGGAAGCCATCCCGGTTTTTAGTCTTCACCCGGTACCACAAGCTGCACCATCGGTAATCTTCCGGGCACCGCACAATTCCCGCCCGCACCGGGTTTAAATCGATGTAGCCCAGGCAGTTGAGAAGGCCTTCGCCTTTTTCTATCAACACACTTTTGAAACGTTCGCACCAGAAGTAGCCTTTCCTATTATTCCGGCGATTATACCAGAAAGAAAAGGTTTGTTTGATACATTTTATGTATTCGGAAAGGTCTCGTAATTTATTTCTTATCCCGGTTAAATCTCCCAATTTAAGGTCTTTTTTTTCATAGAATTTTTTTAACCGCTCTATCACCTCCCGGTCTGAGCAGTTTTCCCCGGTTTCCATGCAAACCAGCAGGTGGAAATGGTTTGACATGATAGCAAAACCGATGACTTTGACAAAAAAAAGTTCCGAATATTTTTTGATGATATGGAAAAGTTTTTCTTTTTCGTTTTCTCCGAGGAGAAACTCCTGTCCCACGGTTCGAGAGATGATGTGGTAGCAAGCATTTTCATCTATCACTTTAAGTCTTGGTATTCGTGCCATTTATTATCCTCCTTTTTTTTTATATGTTATTTTACCATTTTTATCAAGAGAAATCAATTAATTACCTGTCCCTTTATTTTTAAAAAATTTTCGTAAAACAAAAGATACTGGTTGAGCAACCGGGAGATGTGCGGTACAAACACTTATCCTGCTTTTTTCACCGGCAGCCTAATACGAAACTCGGCGCCTTTGCCCTTTTCGCTCTTCACCTCTATATTTCCTTTGTGCTCTTTGATGATGCCATAGGCTACAAACAACCCTAAACCGGTGCTTTTGGCCGCATCCTTAGTGGTGAAAAAGGGATCGAATATGTTCTTTAATTTCTCTTTTTCTATCCCCATTCCTGTGTCGGCAATAATAATTTCAACATCTTCGCTGTCAACAGCACGGGTTTGCACAGAGATTTTGCCGCTTTCGGGCATGGCTTCTAAGGCGTTGATTAACAGGGCAATCAGGGTTTGTTGTATTTGCTTGACATCGCAAAAAATAGCGGGGATATTTTCCTGGAGTTTTACATCTACGGCGATGTTTTGCAGCTTTATCTTATTTTCCAGCAGTTTGAGGCTGTTCTCGATGATGGTGTTCGCATTGGCTTCCTGGATGTCCAACCTGGACTGCCGGGAAAATACCAGCAGGTTCTTAACCATGCCGCCGCATCTTTCGATCTCGCCGCCCATTAATTGCAAATAACTTTTGAACTCCTCCAACCGCTCCTTCCCGACATCTTCACCGGAAATCACTTTCAGCATCAACTTGATATAGGTGAGGATGCCCTGCAGCGGGTTGTTGATCTCATGGGCCACGGAAGAGGCCAATACTCCCATCGAGGCCATCTTCTCCGACTGGAGCAAATGTTCCCTGGCCTGCTGCAGTTTCCGTGTGCGTTCCTCTACCTTTTTTTCCAATTCGATATTCCAGGATTGAATTTTCTGTTCGGCTTTTTTCAGGTCCTGCACCATATGATTGAAGGCCATAGCCAGTTGGCCGATTTCATCCCCTGTCCTGACCTGGATTTCAACATCCAGGTTGCCGCCGGCAACTCTTTTTGTGGCATTTGCCAATTGCTTTACCGGTTTTGTGACCAGCCGGTGAATGAAGATAGCCAGTATCACGGATACAGATAATATGGCAATCAATGTGAAAAATATAGATATTAAACGGTTGTTTCTCAGGTCATCATCCACATCGGCAAGAGACATGCCGATATCTAAAACCCCAAGCACTCTCTGTTCTTTCGAGTGCACATGACAGGTGGCGCTGTAGCAGCCCGGTTCATTGTAGATGGGGGTGATCATAGCCAGGATTCGATGATCCTTAGCCTGGAATATCCGGCTTCTTTCCCGGGTGGATAAACGTTCGAGGGGCTCCTGGGCGGCATGGCAAATATAGCAGGCTTCAGCGTTTTTATCAACGTCATGATTCATCTCTTTCTTGTCGGTGGAGAACATAATATTCCCCTCTTTGTTAAAAATCCTGACTACATCTATGCCCGGTTGATTTCCTATATTCTCGATCATGCGGTGTACGCCTTCACGATTATCCATTAACATATCATACCTGGTGCTTCTTTTGACCGTATCGCTGAATATCCTGGCGCCGCGAATAATTTCCGCGATGAGCCGCTTTTCCTGGTGACTTATAGAGATATAAGAGAAGATAGCGCAGATCAATATGGTAGTAATGCCGATAAGAAGAATCAGTTTGTTATTAATTGTTTTCAGCATTCTTAACATGGTAGTATTATATCATTAATATTCTTTAAATTCCAATATTTCCCAACTCCCCTGGGAGCGGGACAAAAAAAAACGATAATAATGTCACCCGGTTTTTTTCACCGGCAGCTTAATACGAAACTCAGCGCCTTTGCCCTTTTCGCTCTTTACCTTTATGGTTCCTTTGTGCTCTTTGATGATGCCATAGGCTACGAATAATCCTAAGCCGGTACTTTTGGCCGATTCCTTGGTGGTAAAGAAGGGATCGAATATGTTTCTCATTTTCTCTTTTCCTATTCCCATTCCTGTGTCGGCAATAATAATTTCAACATTTTCGCTGTCGTCACTACGGGTTGCCACCGAAATTTTACCGCCTTCGGGCATGGCTTCTAAGGCATTTATTAATAGGGCAATCAGGGTTTGCTGTACCTGTTTGACATCGCAAAAAATAAGAGGGATATTCTCCTGGAGTTTTATTTCTAAAGCGATGTTTTGCAGCTTGATCTTATTATCCAGCAGCTTGAGGCTGTTATTAATGACGGCGTTCACATCGGCTTCCCGGATATCCAACCTGGACTGCCGGGAAAATACCAGCAGGTTTTTAACCATGCCGCCGCATCTTTCGATTTCATCCCCCATTAACTGCAAATAATTTTTGAATTCAGCGCGGCGTTTTTGGTCGATCTCTTCACCGGAAATCACTTTCAGCATCAATTTAATGTAGGTGAGGATGCCTTGCAGCGGGTTGTTGATCTCATGGGCCACGGAAGAGGCCAATACTCCCATAGATGCCATTTTTTCCGACTGGATCAACTGTTCCCTGGCCTGGTTCAGTTTCTGGGTGCGTTCTTCTACTTTCTTTTCCAATTCGATATTCCAGGATTGAATTTCCTGGTGAGCTTTTTTTAATTCTTCCACCATAAGATTGAAGGCGACGGCCAGTTGGCCGATTTCATCCTCCCTTTTTACCGGGATTTTCTTGTCTAATTCGCCGCGGGATATTTGCTCGGTAGCCAGGACCAACCGCTTAACCGGTTTCGAAACGAGGCGGTGGATAAATAGGGCGATGATCAAAAAAAAGCATAGGATGGTGAAGACAATAAAAAAAATCAATATAAGTTCAAGTCTTCCCGATTCTTTGTCTAAGTCGGCCAGCGACATGCCGATATCTAAGACGCCGAGCACTCTCAACTCTTTCGGGTGCGTATGGCATGATGCGGTGTAGCAGGTGGGTTCGTTGTATATGGGGGTTATCATGGCCATGATGCGGTGCTCTTTGCCCTTGTAATAACGGGTGCGGTCCCGGGTGGGCAGGTGTTCTAAAGGTTTCTCCGAAGCGTGACATTTATTGCAGGATTCGGCGTCCCGGTCCACATATTTATCCACTTCATCTTTATTGGTGGAGAATATGATCTTCCCTTCGTTATTAAACATTCTCACCGCCTCTATACCGGGATGGTTACCGATAATGCCCATCATGCGGTGGATACACTCGCGGTTTTCCCTGGGCATATTAAAATGTGTGGATCTGGTGATTAACTCACTGAAAATATTGACTTCACGAAAAAAATCGTTTTTCAGCAGCCCGGTCTGGTGGTCGATGAGGATGTAACCGAACACACTGACGATGATTAAGGTGACAAAACCGATAGAAAGAAAAAGTTTGGCATTGATTGTTTTAAACATTTTTTTTGTAATTATCCCGGCAAGAGCTTCGGCAGCGCAGGGTCACCCTACCCGCTGCACCCGGGATATAACGCCCGGCACAAAGCTAAAGAAGCTTACTTCAATAAGCCAACTGGATGTATTCGTTCAGGTAGTGGATAGTGGCTTCCTGGTGCTTAAGCATTTTTCTTACCAGGTCGCCGATAGAGACCACGCCGGCTAATTTTTTGTCTTTTAAAACCGGTAAATGACGGCAGGGCACCTGGTTCATGATAGCCAGACCTTCATTTAAAGGGGCATCACTGGTGACACAGGCTACGTCCCGGGTCATCACATCTTTAACCGGTGTTTTTTTCGATGAATGGCCCTGGAGAATAATTTTATTCATGTAGTCCCGTTCGGAAAATATTCCTACCGGTTTTTCCCCTTCGAGCACCAATATGGCGCCGATTTTGTGTTCAGCCATGATTTTGATGGCGTCGAATACGGTGGCTTTTAAACCTACCGAAATGACATCGCGCCCTTTTTCTTCCAAAACATCAGAAATCTTAATTTCCATGATTCACCTCATTAAACATAATTTCAAAAGAGTAAGTCACCATTTGGGGGCGGTGCCCCCATCCTATATAATAACACAAATTATTTTTTTTTTAAAGGTCACATCTTAAACAGCGTTTGGCTTCATCCACACACATCTCTTCCGTGTAACCGGTTTCAACTTCGGCGAAACTCTTTTTCCTTTCGGCCATTTTGATGCAGGGCATTTTTTTCCGTTTCAAACCTTCGCTCACTTCGTCCGGCACTTCGATCTGCGGTACCATTTTCTTTGGTATCACCGGCCTGTAGCGCCATTCTATCTTTTCTCCGTCGAAATACTTGACGATGGCTGCCGCCGAACGCTGACCGGCGGCAATGGCTTCGATGATGGTTGCCGGGCCGGTAACGGCGTCACCGGCGGCAAATACGCCGGGGATGTTGGTTTCGAGGGTGTTGGGATCAACTTCGAAGGTATTCCAGCGGGTGAGATTCAAACCGGTTTCCCGGGTCAAATCTTCTATTTCCGGGTCCTGGCTGATGGCCGGTACGATGATGTGGCAGGGAATAATAAATTCGGAACCTTCCATGGGAACAGGACGGCGGCGGCCGCTGGAATCAGGTTCTCCCAATTCGTTGCGAATACACTCTAAACCGGTAAGCTTGCCTTTTTCGCCGATAATGCGGGTGGGAGATACTAAATAATCGATTTTGACGCCTTCTTCTTCGGCTGCTTCGATCTCTTCTTCGAAAGCGGGCATTTCCCGGCGGGTGCGGCGGTAGGCGATGGTGACTTCTTTGGCGCCGAGGCGCGCCGCCACCCGGGCGGCGTCGATGGCTGAATTGCCGCCGCCGATTACCACTACTTTATCGCCGGGTTTCGTTTTATCGCCGAAGTTGACCTGGCGTAGGAAAGCGATACTGTCTACGCAGCCTTCGTACTTGTCTTCGCCGTGGATACCCAGGGTTTTCCCTTTATGAGCGCCCACTGCCGACAGTATGGCGTCGTAACCCTGTTCTTTTAAATCGTCGATGGTAAAATCCTTGCCGATGCGAACGCCGGTTTTTATTTCCACGCCCATGGCTGCGATGGCGTCGATCTCCGCCTGGATAATATCCCGCGGTAGGCGGTATTCGGGTATGGCCGCCACTAACATGCCGCCGGCTTTGGGCAGGGCTTCGAAAACCGTCACGGCATAACCTTGCTGTATTAAGAAATAGGCTGCCGACAACCCGGCGGGGCCGGCGCCGATAACGGCGATTTTTTCCTTTTTGGTAATGGGCAGGGCCCGGATATTTTTGGCCCGTTCCTTTTCTAAGTCGGCCACATATCTCTTCAGGTACATGATGGCAATGGGTTTATCCACTTCGCCCCGCTTACATTCCGATTCGCAGGCGTGGGGACAGGCGCGTCCGCAGACCGAGGGGAAAGGATTGTCCTCTAAAATAATATCTAATGCATCTTTATACTGTTTGTTGGCGATATAAGCCACATAACTAGGTACGTCGATGCCGGCCGGACAGGCGCTCTGGCAGGGGCTGGGAGACAGCCGCTTACATACCCCGGCGGGACAGCGTTTTTCTAATATATGGGCTTCATATTCGTGCCTGAAATATTTGAGGGTGGTTAAAACAGGATTAGGCGCGGTCTTGCCTAACCCGCACAAGGCTCCGTTGAGGATGGTTTCCGATAGGCGCAGCAGGGTATCGATGTCTTCCATTTTCCCTTTGCCTTCGCTGATCCGTTCCAGGATTTTTAACATCACCGTGGTGCCGACGCGGCAGGGGGTGCATTTGCCGCAGCTCTCTTCGGTGGTGAATTCTAAGAAAAAGCGGGCAATATCCACCATACAACTGGTTTCATCCATTACTACCATACCGCCGGAACCCATGATGGCGCCGGTTTTATTGATGGATTCATAGTCGATGGGGATATCGAACTTCCACTCGGGGACACAGCCGCCGGAGGGGCCTCCCAACTGGGCGGCTTTAATCTGGTGGCCGACGATGGGGCCGCCGCCTACTTCGAAAATGGCTTTACGTAACGACATACCCATGGGCACTTCTATCAGGCCGGTATATTTGACTTTACCGGCCAGGGCAAAAACCTTGGTGCCTTTACTGCCTTCGGTTCCTATAGCGGCATACTTCTCAGCAGATTCGACGATGATCCAGGGCAAATTGGCCAGGGTTTCTACGTTATTGACCACCGTGGGACGTTGATAAAGACCTTTCACCGGTGGGAATGGCGGTTTTGGCCGGGGCATGCCGCGCTGGTCTTCGATGGAGGCGATAAGGGCTGTTTCTTCGCCGCAGACAAAGGCTCCGGCTCCTTCCCTGATGCTGACATCAAAGGAAAAATCGCTGCCCATAATATTTTGACCGAGATATTTCCTTTCCCGGGCGTCGGCTATGGCTTTGTCTAAGGTTTTTAAGGCCAGCGGATACTCGGCGCGGCAGTAGATATAACCCTGGGTGGCGCCGATGGCATACGCGGCAATAATCATGCCTTCTAATACAGCATGGGGGTCGCCTTCCAACAGTGAACGGTCCATGAATGCGCCGGGGTCGCCTTCGTCGGCATTACATATGACATATTTTATATCGGATTTGGTATTTCTACAAAATGACCATTTACGCCCGGTGGGGAACCCGGCGCCGCCGCGGCCCCTTATGCCCGATTTGCTGACCTCTTCGATTACCTCTTCGGGGGTGATCTTCAATATCATGGCCGTGGCTTTATAACCGGCTTCGCGAATATAATCCTCGATGCTGAAGGGGTCGATGTTACCGCAATTCCTGAGGGCTATTTTTATTTGATCTTTTACCACTACATATTCATCATCGAAAGGCACTCCGGGATATGCTTCTTCTCCGTCGGATGGCTGGTACTGGAACAAAGCATGCTCCTTGACGGGCTTGCCGTTTTTTATGGTCTGCTCAATGATTTCCGCCGCGGATTCGGGGGTTAGATTAGCATAGATCAAGCGTGTGCGCCCGGTTGTCTTTAACTCGGCTATGACCTCCTGGGAACACAGCCCGATACAGCCGGTGGCTTTTATTTCCACCGGTAGGCCCGTTTCTTCTATGACCCGGGTAAAGGCTTCATGCACATCCACTGCGCCTGCCGCACGGCCGCAGGTGGCCATTCCTATCGTTAAAATCGACGTTCTTTTATCCATTTTTATACTTCCTCTGCCTCTGCGGCCCGGCGATACTCTTCGACGATCGCCTTGATTTTATCTACATCGATGCTGCCGTAGACTTTATCGTTCACCATAATGGCCGGCGCCAGGGCACAGCAGCCGAGACAGGCTACATCCTGCACGGTAAAGAGGCGGTCCTCGGTGGTAGGGTTCTCATGATCAACTTTCAGGATCGATCTCAATTTCTTGGTCAACACCTTAGAACCACCTACATGACAGGCAGTGCCGTTGCACGTTTTGATTATATTTTTCCCTACGGGTTTTAAACTGAATTGGGAATAAAAGGTGATAACACCATAAATACGACTCTCTGAGAAAAGAGTATTTTCCGCTATATATTTGATGGCATATCCGGGGACATAACCGAAAACCGCCTGGACTTGCTGGAGATATATCATCAGGGAATTCTCATGGGAAAAACGCTCGAAGACCTGTTCCAATGCGGTTAGGTCTTCCGGGGATGGAGTTAAGTTTTCTTGCTCCTGCATGGCTCAGATTTCCTCCTTAAAACAATTTCTTAAAAACATTTTCCATATCTTTACAGTGGGCGCATAACACTTTGTGACTGTCGATCCGATCGATGCCCGGGGGTAGTTTATCTGCTCCGCTAAAACTGAGCGGATGTCCTTTATCTATTTTTATTCCGTCGCCCTCTAATTTACTATAATCTATTTCTTTAAGATGCGGGTCTACCAGGGTGATCTCTTTCTCCCATATTTCCCGGCTGCCGGTGGATTCCCAGTTTTGGCCCATCCTTTTGGCCAGTTCTTTAAAAATCCAGGTGGTGGGTTTGGCTTCGCCGGGGGGATCGACTGCTTTTCTTACCCGGTTTACCCGCAGGTCGGAGCTAATGTAGGTGCCTTCGCATTCAGCCCAAACGGCTGAAGGCAGCACCACATCGGCATCAGCGGAATATTCGGTGTCGAAAAGATCCTGCACCACTAAAAATTCCACCTTGTCCCGCTTCTTAAAATGCCGGCCTAAGGAATAGACAAACTTTTTCCCTGCCAGATCGAAATCCTCTCCGGATTTAATGCCCATAAGATAAGCGCCGATGGCGTTGTTTTCCCTGGTTAAAGAGAAAATGCGGGTGTTTCTCATTTTCTTCAACGGGGTAATATCGAATTCCGGGTGGTGGAAAACAATAATGTTGTCACCGTCTACTAACCGGTCTATGCCGGTAAAATCTTTTTGGTGAATTTTAGCAAATTTCGATATGTCGGTGTCCCGGGGGTCGATCACTACCAATTTCACGCCGTGGAGAACGGCCTGCTTGACATAAGAACCGGCTACGGGAGTTTCCCGGGTGATGTCCGCGCCCGCGATAACGATGGTGGAAGCCTTATCTAAATCTTCATAAACGATGCCGGGGAAAGTGGAATTCTCAAAATGAACCACATTATCCGCAGCGCCGAGAACAGCCTGGAAAAATTTCTTAACCGAAAAAAGGTCCTCGGTGGTATATTTGGTGGAGACGGTAGAGGCCACCTGGTCGGGGCCGTACTTTTCCTTTATTTCTTTTAACTTTGCGGCAATCAAATCTAAGGCTTCATCCCATTCAACTTCCTGGAGAGCGCCGTTTTTCCTGATTTGGGGTTTAGTTAGACGTTTTTCAGAATAGAGGAAATCGAAAGCGAAACGGCCCCGGAAACAGAGACGGCCATCATGGTTGGGTTCTGCTTCTTCGATGCCTCTTACTTTGACGATTTTGCCCTCTTCTTTGTGTACGTAAAGCTCCAATTGACAACCTACGCCGCAGTAGTGGCAGGTGGTGCGCACCGTGTCCACTTCCCAGATCCTGGAATTAAAACGGCCTTTCTTTTCAAACAGGGAGCCTACGGGACAAACCTGGATACATTCGCCGCAGTAAACACAATCGGATTCGGGGATAGTGGTGTCGCCTCTAACCACAATTTTGGACTGCATGCCCCGGTAACCGTGAGAAATGGCCCGGTTAACCTGTATCTCGTTGCAGGCATACACACACTTGCCGCATAAAATACAGCGGGAAAAATCCCGGGCGATGAGGGGGTCTTCGAAGTCTAAGGGGTATTCGACGGGCAGGCTGTCAAAAGTCCTTTCGGTCACCATGTACTTATAGGCCAGATCCTGGAGTTGACACCTGCCGTATGCGGTACAGATGTCCCCGGCCCGGTCATATTCTTCCACCATGGCCTGGAAATCGGTCCATTCCTGGGGCAGCACATCGCGTACCGAACAATTGTGGTTGCCTGAGATGAGCATCAGTTCTAAAATGGTGCGCCGGGCATCGTGGATGCGTTTGGTGTCGGTGAACACTTCTAAGTTGGAGGCGGCGGGGGTGGAACAGGAAGAGATGAAACCGGGCACTTTTTTGGCTTCCACGATACAAATGCGACAGGCCCCGGTGGGGGTTGCTCCTTTCAGGTAACAAAGGGTGGGGATAAAAATGCCGTTCCGTTTGGCAACCTCTAAGATGGTCTCACCCTGTTCAAAACTGTACTTATGACCGTTTATGGTTATTATATTATCCATTTTTTTTAAAAATCCTTTTATTTTTTTTAAGTCGAACTTTTTTCTTGTTTTAATCCCGGTAAATCCAAATGTTTTTTATAACATATTAAACCGCAGTCAAGGCAGCGTCCGGCTTCGATCAACGTTTCTTCCGGGGTTAGATTGCTTAAATTATCTATATTTTTCCTGGGGTACGCGAGAGCATCCGTTTCCGCTACGATTTCGCGAACGTCCTGCAGCGCTGCTGCGGTGATAATGACCCCGGGTTCCGGCGCCACTTCTTCCCCGGACACATGGAGGTGAACCGCCCGCACTACTTTCCTGCCTCGCCTGACAGCGGTTACCACGGCTGTCTGGTCGGTGGAACGCCCCATTTCGCCTACGTCGAAAATACCCATATCCGGTTCTCGCGGTAATACTTTAAAAATCTCTACTGTTTTCCATTTGTTTTCTTCTTCTTTTACGATCAGCATCTCCGGGAGACGGCCGGAACCGACAATGAGATGGTCTAAGGGGATGTCCTTTACCTCGCCGCTTTCGGTGCGGATGGAAATCCCGGTTAAACGGTCCGCTTCACCGCGCAGTTCCATGGGCACACTGGAATAATAGATATTCACACTGCCCCTTTTAATGACATTTAGATCGATGTCGTAGTAGTCGGTTTTTTCTTTAGAATAAGGATATACGATGGTTACCTCTTCCGCGCCGCTGTTGAGACACACTTCCGCGGCTTTAACGGTAGCTTTACCGCCGCCGACGATCACGACGTTTCCGGCTAAGTCCACTTTCTCGCCGTGGGCCGCGCCGATCAATATGTCGAGGAGGAGACCGGTGCCGGGTATCATACTTTCACCCCACACTTTCCCCCTCATGATCTGGCGGCTGTCCCAACCGCCGGAGGTCAGCAGCACCATATCGAATTCTGCGCCGAAAAGAGAAGAGAGAGTAAAATCTTTTCCCATTTGCTTACCGGTTTCAACCGCCACGCCGATCTCTAATATGCCGTCGATGTCCCAATCGAGGACGTCCCGGGGCAGCCTCTCTTCGTCGATTACGTACCTGAGAATACCGCCCAATTTGCCGGTGGCTTCGAAAATCTTAGGCTGATACCCTAAGCGCCTCAAATAATAGGATGCAGTTAAACCTTCGACGCCGCCGCCTACCACGGCGATTTTCTTGCCGGCCGCGGGGGGCAAATAATTGGGCAGGGCGCGTTGACCTGTTTCCCTTTCATACCCGGCCACGAACTTCTTTAAAGCATTGATGGTGACCGGTTCGTCTACTAAATTACGGCGGCATTCGGTTTCACAGGGGGCGGGACATAAATGACCGCAGACTAAGGGGAAGGGGTTCTTCTCTTTTATCACCCGTACCGCTTCTAAATAATCGCCGTCGCTGATGTGGCGGATATAGGCGGGAATGTCGATCTCCGCCGGACAGGTGCGCTGGCAGGGGGCTGTGCATTCGTTCACTTTGTAGTCGGAAAGGATCCGTTTGGCGGCGGAGGTGACGGTGATGATGTCCTTGGGACACACCTCGGCACAAACGCCGCAGGAAGTACAGCGGTCTTTATTCACTACCGGCAGGTTGTCTTCTCCCATGGAGAGGGCGTCGAAAGGACAGGCCCTGACACAGGTGCTCAAACCGAGGCAGCCGATAACGCATTCTTTGCTGCCGCCGTACAAGAGCACTGCCGCACGGCAGTCGGGGACGCCGATATAGGAATATTTCAAATCGGCTTCCTGCACTCCGTAGCGGCAGCCGGGCTGCGATATTTCCGGTTCTTTTTCTGCCACGGCCATACCCATCACTGCGGCCACGGCCTGGGCAATATCAAAACCTCCGGCTATGCAGACGTCCGGTTTGGCTTTGCCGAACACCACCGCTTCAGCAGCGGCAGAGCAGCCGGCATAACCGCAGCCGCCGCAGTTGGCGCCCAATAAGGCATCCTCTACTTGCTCGATGCGGGGATCTTCCCAGACGTAAAATACCTTCGACGCTATGGCCAGCATTATCGCTGCCAACAGGCCCAAACCGGTTAGACTGAGTGTTGCAATCAACATAGTGCTTTTTCTCCTAATTCATAGTCAAGGCTTTCAGGGAACTGTCTATTCCCTGGAATCCGAAAAATGCCATGGCAATAAGTCCGGCTGTGACTAATGCAATGGCTGTGTCCCGGAAGGCTTTGGGAATATAAGATACCCGGAACCGCTCCCTGATGCCGGCAAATATTATAAGCGCCAGGGCAAATCCGGCTCCCGAAAATAGGGCGTAAAATAAACTTTCTACGAATCCGAAATCCTTGCGGATAACCAATACTGCTACGCCCAATATGGCGCAGTTGGTGGTGATCAATGGTAAGAATATGCCCAGGGCTTTGTAAAGCCCAGGCACTAACTTCTTTAAGAACATTTCGATCAACTGCACGAGAGCGGCAATAACAAAAATAAAGACGATGGTTTGCAGGTACTCGAGACCGAATGTGACCAGTACGTAATGATGCACAAACCAGGTGATAAAAGTAGCAAAGGTCATGACAAATACAACAGCCATGCCCATGCCCACGGCGGTGTCCATTTTTTTAGAGACGCCTAAAAACGGACAGTTGCCGAGATACTGGGCCAACAAAATATTCTTGACCAAAATCGCATTAATTGCAAGAACAATATATTCCATTTATTTGCTCCATAAACTTGCCTCCGGCAGCCCTGCCGGGGGCCAAACTTTTGAAAAAGTTTGAACAAAACTTCTGTTTAATCTGAAATCACACGCGCCCACTTGCTGCGAAGCGGCTCATTGGCTGGGGACGCCGTCCCCCCGCGGGGCTAAGCGGTTTTTTTGGGAACCAGGTTGATAATCGCCAGCAGCATGCCGAGACAAATAAACGCTCCGGGCGCCTTTACCATAAAAGCAAAAGGCTCAAAACTTTCCCACATTACAGACATGCCGAAAAAAGCACCGCTGCCGAGAATCTCCCTGATGGCCGATACCAAAAAAAGAGACATGGTAAAACCGAGACCGATGCCGAGACCGTCAGCGGCTGATAAATATACCGGGTTCTTCGAAGCAAAGGCTTCAGCCCGGCCTAAGATAATACAGTTCACCACAATCAGGGGAATAAATAATCCCAACTTCTGCGAGATGGCAAAAAAGTAGGCTTTCATCAATAATTCGACAATAACAACAAAAGTAGCAATCACTACGATATATGATGCAATCCTGACTTTCTTGGGAATTATTTTCTTTATAGATGATATTATAATGTTGGAAAATAACAAAACAAAGGTGGTGGCCAATCCCATGCCCAGTCCATTCTCTACCGAGGTGGTGACGGCCAGGGTGGGACACAAACCCAATACCAACCTGAAAGGAGGCAGGACTTCCCAGAAGCCCTTAAAAAATTCATGCGTTATCGTTTTACTCATCGGTTTTTTATCCTTATTGCTTCGCTGCTGCTTTTTCTTTAACAGCAGGATATATGGCGATACTTTTACTTACTGCTTCACAAACTCCGCGGGAAGAATTGGTGGCGCCGGATACGGCATCCACTTTGCCGCCATCTTTTTTTACTTTAAAAACGACTTTTATAGATTTATCTTTAAAATTATCGGTGAACGCCGGTTCAGTGACACGGGAACCTAAGCCGGGAGTCTCCTGGTGAGTCAATATACCGATGCCGGTGAGGGTGTCTTTTGCTAAATCATAACCCACCATAACCCCGATATCTCCGCCAAAACCGCCGCCTTTGCTCTCATAAGCGAGAGCCCAGGGTTGGCCGTCTTTCTTGCCGATAAAAAGAGTGTATACCTGGCCGTCTATAGTCACTTCCCGGCGGTCGGCAATCAAATCGTTAGTGGAAGTTTCCAGCACCCGCTTGACTGCGGGGCCTTTTACATTCACCATGATCTGTTCCTCGATGCGAGGCCCGGTGACATTCTTTACCGCGGCTAACAAAAAACCGCAAACAGCAGCAATAGCGGTTAACACTATAACCATTTTTAGATATTGTTTCATGGTAAATTACCTTTTTTCCATATAAGATACCTGCAGGGGCCGGGGCTGCTTCTTCAGCTTGTCCAACAGGGGAGTGAAAAGATTCATAATCAGTATGGCAAAGATTACGCCGTCGGGCTCGATACCCCAGGCTCTGAAAATAACCGTTAAAAAGCCGCAGCCGAGACCGAAAGCCACCATACTCCACTTGTTAAAAGGAGAACTGGAATAATCGGTGGATAAGAAAAATATCCCGATCATTACGTTGCCGGTTAACAGGTGAAACAGGGGGTTGGCATAAACTTCACTGTTCGCTGCCCAAAATATGCCGGACATGATCAATACCCCGGCGGCAAAGGAGAGGGGAATTTCCCAGGTGACCACGCGGCGCAATAACAGGTACAGACCGCCTGCCAATAAGAAAAGTACGGCTGCCGCGCCCATACCGCCTACCTGTTTACCCAAAAGAAGATCTATTAACCGGAAATCGGATACAAAACCAGCGCCCCCGTTTTTCAGCATGATAAGGGGATATTGGAAATCGAGTCCTAAGTTGTAATGCGCCGTGCTCAGGCTAAAATTAACATAGGCGGGCCAGGAAATGGCGATGATGGTCCAACCCACTAAAACGGGGTTTAAGGGGCTGCTTCCTAATCCGCCGAAAATCTCTTTGCCGATAAAAATACATAAAAAAGCCCCGATTATCACCACCCAGTAAGGTACGCCGGGAGGCATGAGCAGGCCGAAAAGAAGACCGATAAGCAGCGCGCTGCCGTCGGTAAAAGTGGCGGGTTTCCTGAATAACTTACGGATCAGGACATCGCTGAGCAGGGCTGCGGCTGCGGCCAGGGAAATGACCCTGACTGCAAACATGCCGTAAGTATAAACGGCAAAAATAAGCGCCGGAAGTAAAGCGATAATAAAATCGCGATGAATATTACTTTCCCTTAACTTTACGCGCCAATGGGGTGGACTCGAAACAACCAATTTCATGATAATCTTTCTCCATCTTTTTCTTCTTTGTTTTCTTCTTGTTTATCTTCCAAAACATTTACCGCCTCTTTTTCTAATTCCGACTCTAATTTTTCGCCTTCGCTTTTGGCCAACCGCAGGAGTTGGACAAGAGAACGGCCCGAAGGACACACATAAGCACATAATCCGCATTCGATACAGTTTTTTAGATCCATTTCGAGACACTGGTCGAAGATGGCAAACTCGGCATAACGGCCCAACAGGTTGACATCTAAATCGACGGGACAGGCTCTTACGCAGCGGCCGCAGTTCAGACACTGGTTATTATGAAAAAAAGCCACTTCATTCTCATCCTGAATATAGATGCAGTCTGTGGCGGCGGTGACGGGCATGCTTAGGTCGAAACAGGTGCTGCCCCTGAAAGGTCCGCCTATAATAACCTTATCGTTGTCCTTGATTCTGCGGTCTTTCAAAAGCTCTGCCAGCGGGGTGCCGATCCTGACCCGGTAATTTCCCGCTCCCTGTTTGTCTATCACTGTGACAACTTTATGGGAGAAAGGTTTCCCGTCTGTAAGGGCTGCTGCGGCTGCCAGTAGTTTTTCCACATTTAAAAAAAGATGGCTGTCTACATTGTAAGCGGCGGCCATGTCTCTTATTAATATTTCCGGCAGGCCGTTGGGATAGCGGGGGACGACACTGTGAACCTCGATGCCATCGGCGGCTGCGCCGGACACAAACGAATAAAGCGGCTGCGGAACAGCTAATACTACTTTTTGGGCCGATGTTAGATGCTTGAGCAAACGCAGGCCGGCGAAAACTCTCTCTTTGTTTTCTCTTAAGAGCTGCCCGTAAACCATGATTAAGGGTTCTTCATCCACGGCGCTGACCACTACTGTGTCTACCGGCTGCAGTTCTTCGCAGAAACCTAAGTTGGCCCGGTTCAATTTTTCCAGTAATGCCTGGGGTTCCTGCTCTAAAAAATCAGGTTCGGCCTGCAGCAGGGGGTCGATCTCCTCACTATCGCTAACAGCAATGCGGAGATAGATAGGTTCCGCCACTGCCGGCGTTAACGGCCCGAACCCCTTGATTGTGCCGGTAACTGTAGAAAAGAAGCCCGGCTTTAACTGCTGGCCGGTTTTAACCGGTAAATCTTCTTTTAATTTCTTCTTATCTTTTTTTATATCGAAGTCCCGCAGCGGCAGGAGAACCTCCGCGGGCTGCGGGGCATCCGCAATCTCTTTTGTTTCACATTTTAGTAATAATTCTTGTCCCTTCATTATTTTTATCGCTCCAATAGGCCAATACATGGCGGTATTAAACGGCGCATTCGATATAGTCCAGGCCCACCGGCGGGTGAGATTTTTTCTCGAATAGAGCCAAATAAAACGCTTATTCTTCTTTGTGACATATTTCGCAATTCTCCACGCCGTCATCATGACAGTCTATACAGTTTTTACCGATGCACCTGACGTGAGTGTCTTCATTTTCGCAAAGACTTTCATACTTTGTGTTGTAGTGACAGCGGCGGCAGTTCAAAGCAAAACTTTTGTCCTCTTGCTTGTAACCGTGATGGCAGGTGTCGCACTCGATGCCGCAGCCGTCCTCGGAAGCATGCAGGAAATGATCGAAAACCACCGGGCCGCCGTCAGTGGCAAATTCCATCTTTTTAGGCTGCTCGATTTTTTTGAAGCTTTCGGCATTATGGCAAAAGTTACACTGGACAGTGCCCTGCACATGACAATCCATACAGTTTTTACCGATGCATCGTTTGTGTATGGCGGCGTCTGCGCAGGTTTCCGCATACTCTTTACTGTAGTGGCAGGCGCGGCATTTCATGTCGGTGAAAGAGGCGTCTTTTTCGCCTTCTTCGTAGTTATGGTGGCACTCCACGCACTTGCTGTCTTTCAGGGAAACGTGCAGTTGGTGATCGAAAAGGACACCGCCTCCTTTGGTGGCGAAAGACACCCGTACCGGGACTTTCTTCTTCTCGAAGGCGTAGCCTAAGAAGGCGACGATGACTAACAAAGCAATGAGCACCGCATAGTACAGCTTTTTCTTTTTTTCACTAAAATATTTGCTACTGTTCATAAAAGGTCTCTCTTACAAAAAATTTTTGGTGGGTATTTGAATAAAAAAACTCACCGTAAAGTTTAACATTTTTGCTTTTGCATACTTTCATAGTTTCTAAAACAACGACGGCGTAGACAAAAATTTACAACATTTTGCAGTTTTTGTCAAGGGGAAAAATTTTTTTTTAACAAATCTTTGCCTCCGGCGGCCAAAACCCTTTTGAAAAAGGGTTCTGGACTCCCAAAACTTTTCATGAGCGATACGCTTTCCTGTTACTCGAAAGCCCCTTATAGGCTGCCCGCGCCGCGGGCTTGGAAAAGTTTGATCAAAACTTTTGCGTAATTTCGTTGTCTCCGAGCGAGGCTCGCATCATGATCGACTGTCTAAGCCCCGGTCTATATCAGGTCGATCAGGCCGGTCTGCCGGGGAATTACCGGGACGCAAGTTTGCGTCCCCTACCGGTATCGACCTCCGCGGGGGGGGACGGCAAGTAGTTTAATCAAGAATGTTTAAGATAAAGGGTTTTAAGAGTTTTTCCCCAAAAACTCTTGACAATACGTTCTTCGATTTAGGGAGGCTAAAATGAAGAAATTAAAATCAAATCTTAATTTGATCGTTTTCGTTTTTTTAATGGCTGCTCTAACCGCGGCTATAATGCAGCCAATCCTGGTAGCCGGGCCAACGCAGCCCGTCAAGTGTTCCTCATGGCCATGCACCTGCACTTGTAGGTATTATTGTACATGTTCGGCTGGAGCTGGAACCTGTTCGTGCACATGCGGCGATGCTACGATAAGCTGCTCATTTCAAGAATGATGATAGGTAAACACATTAGTAAAATTTAAGCTGTACTGAAAAATCGCTTTTAGCATTACCGGTTAGTTCCGGGTTGTTTTTCTCTGTATTTTTCCGGTCGATGTCCCGGTCGGTGGGAGCTTAGGCGACAAAAAAAAATAAATATCTACTTGATTTTTGTTGATATTTGTATTACAATTTATTTTTATTTTAGATTAACAGTAAGTGAGAGGCAAAACGCGCGCGCTAAACAAAAATATCTAACGGCGGGACCGTGATTAGCTTTTATAAAGGAGCACCCTATAATTATCGACATAAAAAAAATTCTATATTCCAGGGAGGAAAAATGAAAAAAATATTGTTTTTGATGTTCCTGCTTTTTTTGATTGCCTTTTCGTGGGGCGCGGAAAAAGTAGAAAAAATAGTTTTAACAGGCGGGGTGGAGTTTTCCCAAAAAATGGTAGAGAACGATGTGTTCTTTAAATGGGTTCAAGACTTCGATGTAGATGATAAATACATTTACCTCGCAGATGCCACATATAAGGTGATATTTAAGATCGCTCTCGATTCCGGTAAACTCGAAAGAACAATCTCATCAAAAGGGCAGGGTCCGGGCGAACTGGCGTTCCCGGTCAATATATGTGTCAAGAATAATAAAGTTTTTGTAATCGACAAAGGCTTCGGTGGGATCAAGATATTCGGAGTAGACGGCAGCACTATAAACGAGTTCAAAGTCAGTGGCGCTGTGGGGAGAAGGGGGATTGCCGTTGATGAAAAGGATAATATTTATATCGGCAATATAATGGACAATACCCTGGTTTCGGTTTACTCTTTAGCCGGTAAGCGGCTCAGGTCTCTTGTAAAGGCTACTGTGGATTTAAAAGATAAAGACAGCATCAAAAAACGAATATATTGGATTAAGATCGACAAACAAAAAAATATATACGTGCTGTATTTTGTAGCCAGGGAACTCGAGAAATACGATAACCAGGGAAAAATGCTGTGGCGCGCCAAAATAGAAAATGATTTATTGGCGGAATACCCGCAGAGTAAAAATCCCGGTTACAGGAACATTTTCGATTTCCATATTTTGGACAATAACGACATTTTAATTGCTCATGCAAAAGGGGGGTGCATCCTGGATACTAACGGAAAATTAAAAAAAGTGATAGAACTTAAAACAGGCTTAGTTCATTCGTTCGGTTTCATTAAAACAGTGCGCAATAACTTGATAACTCTAAATTTAGCTGAAAAAAATGTGGTATTCTTCGATTTAAGGAGGCTAAAATGAAGAAATTAAAATCAAATCTTAATTTGATAATTTTCGTTTTTTTGATGGCTGCTCTAACCGCAGCAATAATGGTATCGAGAAGATAACTACCACTCATTTCGTAACTGCTCCTGGTATTTCAACCCATCAGGAAAATTTTTCAATACGCCTTTATGCTTCATAATATCACGAAAACGAATCCCTACTTTTTCACCTTCTTCTATATCTTCCACTACAGTGACCAGTACCCTGGCCTTCTTAATGTCTAATTCATTAAATAACGGGGTAATTCTTCCATTTTCATAGATGGCTTCAAAGGTTCTCAACATTCTTATGCCTCCTTTACAACCCTATATTAAACATAAAAGCAAGTTTTGTCAACTTTTTTGCCTCCAACGGGAAGAGCGGGCATTCAGCAAACGGGCCTCGACGAACTCAAACAGCCTTGCCTTCGGCGACTCTGCCGATGTTTCGCGGGCCAAACCGAAAAGAATATCGAACACCCAATATCGAATATCGAAGGAAAGAGTGACGCTTTCCTGTTACTCGAAAGCCCCTCATCGTCTGTCCCCCTTTTTTCAACATAAAAGAAATTCTATATACCAGGGAGGAAAAATGAAAAAAATATTATTTTTGATGTTCCTGCTTTTTTTGATTGCCTTTTCGTGGGGCGCGGAAAAAGTAGAAAAAATAATTTTGACAGGTGGAGTGTAGGAACTCCGGGGGCCGGGTCTTGCATGTTAACCTTTGCTTTTCATCTTTCGGAAACGGAAGCCGGGTGAGAGGAAACCGGTCGGCAGGCTGGCCGGGAACCGGCTCCGCGAAAGCCACGATCTAAATCAAAACTATCGCAGTACGAAAACAACCTATACATAACGTTTCCCCGAAACGCAGCCTAACTTTACAGGCGTTTTACACAACCCCGGTTGTAGAAAACGGCATTTTTCCTGTTAGCAAAATATACAACCAGGGGTGTATTTTTTGCCGGTTTTTGAGGGACTAATTTTCTGATATAGCCTATAACAAAACATTTTTTACTTTTTGCAGTCGCGATCTACAGCAAACTGATCTGGCGGGGGAAACGAAATAGAAAAAAGAAAAAAAACACTAAAGGGCCTTGCCTCCGGCGGCCAGAAACCCTTTTGAAAAAGGGTTTCCGGACTTCACAAAACTTTTGATTAGGAAAGATTCAGGTGCATGTTTTTGGTCTCTCTATCATTTTCAGGAGAGAGCCTTCATGATTTAAATGGGAAATTTAGGAAGTAATACAATAGTTGACTTTTCATTTCAAATGAGCTATACTCAAATTTCCAACCTTAGTAAGGAGATAAAATGCTAAAGAAATTAAATTGCGATAAAAGTGAAGAGATAAAAAAAGGAAAAACCGATATTTTGGGACCTATCCCCGGCTGTATGTGGGGATGCGCGCCTTATTGCAGTGACCCACATGCGGGCAGCGGTGAACTGAGTTTTGCATTTGGCGTTATGGAAAGGTAATTATTGAATTCACCTATCGACGCCGGCAATAACTATTCATATTTACCGGACTTCAATATAATTGTAAACAACGCATTCCTTGATATTTTCTTGAAGAATGCCGAAGATAGAGAAATAAAAATAAAAGACACGGATATAAATATTGCCGGTCTAAAAAACAATGTAAAGGATATCAGCCAGGTTTTGTTTGAAGTCACACAGCATTGTAACCTGAAATGTAGATATTGTGTATATAATGGGGATTATTATTTTGCCCGAAATAAATCCAATTTAAGTTTAGAATTTGAGACAGCCAAAGGATGCTTAGATTATATCAATAAGTTAATCAGTGCAAGACAAAAAAAGGAACTGACGATTTCATTTTATGGTGGAGAACCGTTATTGAATTCCGATCTAATAAAACGAATAGTTAATTATTCAAAAGCTTTGTTCGGGAGCTGGAAACTATCATACGCTATTACTACAAATGGAACGAATTTTGATACAGAAATTATAGATTTTTTTATTTCAAATGATTTCCAGATTCTAATCAGTTTAGACGGTTCTCAAAAAAACCATGATGCAAAACGAATATATCCTGATGGTGAAGGAAGTTTTAAAGACACCTGGGCAAACATCCTCGAAATAAAAAGGATAAACGAAGAGTATTTCAATAATAAAGTATCTATTTCCGCGACATATTCTCATGATTTGTCTTTGAAAGAAAGCTTCGATTTTTTTTTGAACAACAAAGTTATTAATAAAAATTTTATCCGCTTCAGTAAAGTGGGGATACTCGATACCGATTATTTCAAGAAACATGATGTTTATCCTGGTAATGAAAGAGATTTAGATGAAATTTTTTCAAGAATAAAAGAAAAAGTTAAAACTAAAAAAGAGTTAGAAAACTCTATCGAGAACGTATTTTGTAACTTAGACATAACAGAACTCGATTTCGATAGATATACAACATTGGCAGGATGCTGTAACTTTTCAAGTAAAGTCTTTATAGATGTGAAAGGACGCTTTCATATATGCGAGAAGATGAACGATAAGTTTTCTATAGGTAATGTTTATGACGGCTTTGATTTCGATAAGATGCAGGAAATAACGAGACGTTTTGTTTCTATATTTAAGAGGTACTGCATGAAATGCGAAGTAAAATTTTTATGCAGTCCATGTTATGTGCCATTTGCCAAGGATGGTAGTTTAAAGTTCGACAGAAAGTTCTGCGAGGCGAGAAAAAGAACAATTTTTTCAAACTTGAAAGAATATGTAGAATTAAATTGTTTAGCTTTTGAAGCCAGGTGTTCTGTCGATTTATCGAGTGCAAAAAAATTCCACCAATTTGTAAAGGTTGAGAGAGGGCCGGTGAATACAGCGATTTTTGATTTTTTAAAGGGGAATGTTTTTCAAACAGAAAACAAAGTGATCGATGAATTTAATAATTTTGCATACGATAGAATTCCCGATTTCATAAAATCAGCGGCGGAAGAAGAAATTATCATAGATGTTTACCGAAAAGCCTGGATTCCAAAATTGTACCAGGACGAATCATACCCGGCTTTTATCAATAACATAAATAAAAAAACGTCTTTCCGCTTAGAAATCGAGGCCGGGATAGATATAGGAATTGTAAAAGAAAAATTTAAAGGTTATGACATCACCCAGGTAATCTATTACGGTGTCAAAAATTCGGAACCGTTCTTTCCCGGCGTAGAAGTAAAGTGCTGCGAAAAAGATTTCAGTAAATGCCTGGAGATGTCAAAAATTAACGGTAAATTTAATCGTATAGATCAGGAGCGCTATTATCTAAATAAAAAATTCAATTATTGCTGGGCACACAAAGTAGCTGTTACCGGGGATATGAAAATAAGACCCTGTATTTATAGTGAGATCGTCGTGGGTGACTTGAAAGATGATGATATAGACCAACTGTTTAAGAAAATAAAAAAGCTATGGCATTTAACAAAAGATGAAGTTGAAAAATGTAAGGACTGCGAATTGAGATACTTATGTTTCGATTGCAGGGAACTTGCAAGAAGAGAGAGTAGTAACTTGTATGCGCCGAATCCTTACTGCAACTACGACCCTTTCACGGGAGTATGGTCGGAATGAAGTTAAATGATTTAGTAAAGGAGTCCTTCGATGCGTAAAGTAATATTTCTTTGTTTGACACTTTTTTTTGTGAACTCATTAAATGCCGCTAAAATAGCCTCACTTCCAGGAATTTTAAAACCGGAAGAAATCAACGTGGATGAAAACCGGGTGTATATTTCTAACCAAAATGGAGTGTCGGTCTTTTCACCCGGTAAACTTAAGCTTACCGGGAAGATAGGGAAAAGAGGCGAAGGTCCTGGAGAATTTCTTTTCACGCCGCACGTGCAAATTTTAACCGGCACACTATTTCTTTACACATCCCGGAAATTTTCATTTTTTAATAAGGCAGGAGAATTACAGGAGGAGAAATCATTATCTTTCCCCGTTTTAAACGCCAACTCTATCGGCAGTAACTACATAACAAATCAATGGACCTATGTCGATAACCGGGCTTTCTCCGAGATAATTTTGTACGACCGGGATCTAAAGAAGATTAAATCTCTTCATAAAAGCAAGAAAGAAGTAAATATAAAAAAAATCTTTGAAAAGATACCTTTTGTTTCTCATGTGTTAAAATTCCAGTGCTGGGGCAATAAAATATACTTCATGGACAGCAAAAAAGGATTTGTTATCGAAGTATATGATGCGTCCGGGAATCATCTTTCGACCATTAGACGGGAATATGAAAAAATTAAGATCACCTCATCCGATAAGAAAAGAATAATAGAAGAATTCAAGAACAAACCTTTCGTAAAAAACCGCTGGTCATTTCTTAAAAAATATGCCGACAAATTCGAGAGCATGTTCCCGGAATATTTCCCGGCAGTTGATGATTTCATTGTCACCGATGATAAAATTTATGTCAAAACTTATAAAAGCCAAAATAAAAAAGATGAATATATAATCCTTGGCCTTAATGGTGACATCGAGAAGAGGGTATTCCTTCCCTGGGTGGGGAATCGTTTATATTCGATTAAGAATGGCAGGTTCTATTATCTCCGGGAAAACGAAGAAGCGGAGTTATGGGAATTGCACAGTATGGATATTAAGTAAACCCGGGTGGGATGAATGCTGGGGTTGGAGTAAAGGTTTCGTCATCACCACTGCCGAAAACTGATCCCACGGGAACTATTATCTACAAGAAATGGGGCGGTGCGTGCAAACGTGCAAATTTGCACAAAAAAGATCAGGGAAACGGGACAGGCTAAAAAAAACGACCCGGTGGTTCAGGTATAGAAAGTTCCAGGCTTACAGGTAAATACCGGGTCGAAAGTTTGAGTACCCGAACACCCTGGATAATGGTCTTGCTTGTCAAGACCAACTTATAATTCAATGACTGGTGAAGTCCTTTCCCGTTAACGAAAATCGGTAACCTTCCCTGGTAATTTTGGGTCGAGAAAAGGTTAACTAAACATTAAATTGATTATTAAAGAGTTGGGTGTAAAAATCCCCTTTATCCAATAATTCCCGGTGCGTCCCGGTTTCTATTATCTCGCCATCCTTCATCACTACTATTTCATCAGCGGCTAAAATCGTAGATAACCGATGGGCGATCACCAACACTATCTTCCCTTTCTTGATCTTTTTAATGGTTTCCAGGATCAATTGTTCCGATTTGGAATCGATCGACGAAGTTGGCTCATCGAGTATTAAAATAAGCGGTTTCTTTAACAAACAGCGGGCTACACCTATACGCTGTTTCTCGCCAACCGATAATTTAACTCCCCGTTCACCTACTCTCGTTTGATACTTTTCCGGTAGATTCGAGATAAAATTGTGCGCATTGGCTAATTTTGCCGCTTCATATATTTCTGCTTCACTGCTGTTTTTATTGCCAAACCCTATATTCTCCAGGATAGTATCATCGAACATAAAAGGCTCCTGCCCCACTATCCCGACTAAACGCCTCACGGATTTTAAATCTGAACAAGCAATGTCCCGATTGTTTATTAATAACGTACCGTTTCGAGGCTCAAAAAAACGGGGGATCAGGTTGACTAGAGTTGTTTTTCCTACTCCGCTCGGTCCCACCAGGGCAGTGATTTTCCCGTTTTCAACATCAAAATTTATATCCTTTAATACGTCTTTTTCACCATCATAGGAGAACGAAACGTTCTCAAACTTTATCACCGGGGGCTGATATGGGACTTCTACCGGTTCATTCGATATGTTCGCCTCCGGTTTAATTTCCAATAATTCATAGATTCTTTCTAAGGATGCCAACCCCCTCTGCACCGTCGTATTGATATACAAGAAACGCCGGGCCGGGCCATACATGTACCCCAGGAAACTACTAAAAGCCACAAGACCACCCAGGCTAAGGTTGTTATTCATAACTTCGTAACCACCGTAACCTAAAACGGTAAGAGGCCCGAGAGCAGCAATAAGTAAATTTATCGTGTCCGCTTTGATCTGTAAAAAAGAAGACTTGATACTGGCTTCTTTTACTTCATCAAGCGAAGCGATGATTTTATTGTGCTGGAACTTTTCTTGCAGGAATGTTTTGATATAAAAAATTCCGCCGAAACTCTCCTGGAAATCTTTGGTGGTGACAGCGGATTTTTCTTGATAAATTTTCTGGTAGTTTCTTATTTTTTTATTGAACACTGTCAAAGACAGCACAAAAAAAGGGAAAATTACCAGGGACACAAGAGCTAATTTCCAGTGCAGAAAGAATATAACCACAATTCCCACTAAAAAGGTGAACACATCTCTCAGGACATTCAATATGGTATCTCCCAACAAAGATTGAATCGCCCAGGTGTCATCCCTGATCCTGGCGGCTAAATAAGATGTTTGCGTGGAGTGAAAAAAAGTTAGAGGTAATTCCTGTACGTGTTTAAACAAGAGGGAGTTGATTTCTAATATGGCCTGTTCTTTGAAATAGATAAGGTAACGTGCTTGCATATAACTGGAAAATGTCTTTAAAATGTGTACCCCGAATAGACTCAGGATGATGACAAACAGCAGGTTAAATTTATTTGTAATAAAGACATCGTCGATTAAGTATTTGGTCACCAGGGGCAGGGGCAATTCCAGCAGCACCGAAACCATGAGAAAAATCCCGGCTTTAAAAATTTTATCTTTGAATTTGCTTATTAGCTGCCAGAATCTTTTTAAGTTGACAATATAGTATTTCAGGTTTATCTTGAACATTATTCCCGCATCATTTTGAAACGGTAAACTTTCGGTTCATCCACAGGTTCTATAACGTAGAGGTTGTCACTATTATCTATAAAATGACCCTGTGTGCCGTGCTGGGATATCGGTTTAACAGATGAAGAAAAATTGCCCAGCAGTTCCCCCCCGGGGCTGAACATATCGATCATGCAGCCGTTTTCAGACTCCCTATTACCCCACAGCACGTAAATGTTACCATAGCTGTCTGTTGTGATGTCCTGGGTGATAAGGTCGCCTTCGATTTTCATCCAATTAGGCTGCGGAGAGACAACCTTTATTTTTTGGGGTTTATACGGCAATTCACGAGACCACTGCGCGATTAATTCCCCATCCGTGTTGTATTTCAAGATTTTGTATTCATAATCAAACGAAACAATTATATGGTCATTTCGCCCCACACAAAAAGAAAAACTATTCTTTGCGCTTCTTAAAAGGCTATTTTTTTCTTTTTTATCTCCTTCCAAAAAAGAATTTATCAATTTCCCTTCCGGGGAGTACTTGTGGAGCAAAAATTCCGTTGTACCTTCTAAAAAAGCCACATAGACAAAGTTTTGGGAATCGGTGGCGATATTTATGGGTGAACCGCCAGGGATTTTAAATTCATCCATGAACTTGCCTATAGCAGAGAAAATCATAATTTTTCGGGCGGTCTGGTCTGCGACGAACACCCTACCGTCTTCACTTAAAGACAGATCAACGATGCGCTGGAACTCACCCGGCCCCTGTCCATGCTTATCTAATGCCCATAGAAACTTCCCGGATTTGTCGAATTTTAATACTTTTTTTTGATCCAGCAAATATATACTGCCGTCTTTATCCACGTCGATCGATCTAATATAGGAAAAATTTTGGTGCTCATTTTCGTCCGATTCTTTTATTATCAAGTCTTTTCCAAGTTTGACATTAAATTTTCTTTCCTGCTGATTTGTGGAACAACCGACCAGGATGAATATTGTTAAAAAAAAGAAAAACAATTTTTTTAGTGTAACTTTTTTATTCATTTTGTTTCCCTATTAAGTACTCATAATATCTAAATTTTTAGGAATTCATGTATAACATAGGGAAAATAGAAAGTCAAGCCCTTTTTCCAAAAAATACTCTGTTCCGGCAGGTTGGAAGTCTATCGGCAAAAAAGGAAGAAATGGGGCGGTGCGTGCAGAAGAAATGGGGCGGTGCGTGCAAACGTGCAAACTTGCACAAAAAAGATCAAGGAAAGGGGACAGGCTAAAAAAAACGACCCGGTGGTTCAGGTATAAAAAGTTCCAGGCTTACAGGTAAATACCGGGTCGAAAGTTTGAGTACCCGAACACCCTGTAAGCATTTAATCCCGGCTTGCAGAAGCTTGAGATAGAACATGCCACCAAAAATATAAATATGCCCTATTATAGGGCTTTTAAGAAATTTGGATTTTCATTTTTCCTACAAACCATACAACCCTGGTTGTACGCTGTGGTTCAGTTTCGGCTGGGCCGCGCTTCCGAAAAAGTTTGATCGAAACTTCTAATAATTGAGAATCAAAAACGCTGCCTGCCGCGAAGCGACTCCCCCCCTCCCCTATCTCATCCCGGCTGGAAGCGGATGGTGAACTTTACCCCTTTCTCCCTGTTTTGATCTATATGCAGCGTACCGCGCAACTGCTTGCTTAAGGCTTTCACAATCTGCATGCCTAAGGTGTTGGAACTCTCGATATCGAAACCTTCCGGCAGACCGGCACCATCATCCGCCACACTGAGGGCAACTTCCCCGCCGGGGCCGGAGCTGCAGCCGACTACTATTTCGCCTTTGTTTCCGGCGGGAAAAGCGTATTTTAAGGAGTTGGTCACTAATTCGTTTACCAGGAGTGCACAAGGGATAGCTTTGTTTAATTTTATGAGTAGGCCGGTTACCTCTGTTTTTATCCTGACGGCGGATAAAGAGAGTGGAGACGACTGCAGCAGGTGCGACGTCAGGGTGCTTATATATTCCCCGAAATTAATGTTGGCCAAGTCTGGAGAACGGTATATTTTTTCGTGGATAAGGGAAATGGAACTTATCCTGTTTTTTACTTCTTTCAATACGGCGGCGCTCTCTTTTTCCTTCAACCGCCGCAGTTGCAAACTCAAAAGACTGTCGATCAACTGGAGATTATTTTTGACACGGTGGTGGACTTCCTTGAGCAGCACCTCTTTCTCCTTTAAGGACTCTTTCAACCGCTCTTCCGCCTGCTTGCGTTCGTGGATGAGCCGGGCCTGCTGGAGATTCTGCAAACCCAATAGGCCGATCTGTTTGGCCAGCACATCGAGAAATTTTATGGCTTCTGCGAACTTCACCTGCCTGGCGGGAATTAAGGTTTTTTCGGCGGCCAGTAGTTCTTCTTCAGCGATGCCGAATTCCCGGGCCTTTTTCTTGATCTCAGTAGTGTAGAGTTCCTCTTCGAATAATTGCCCGATGCTCCAATTAGCGATGTGCCTTCCCTGGATGACGATAGGCACGGTGCCGGTTAAAATGTTCCTGAAGACGCAGCCGCAGCGGATGACGGGCGATTTTTTCTTGCCTAATTCCCTGGTTACTTCCTTATCGAAGGCTTCACAGGCGGCTCTGCCTGCCGGCGTCGAGTGGACCAGTTCGCAGAAACGGGTGTCCCGGCTCGGTTTGGTGATGGCTTTGCCGTCAACGCCGTAGATGCCGGTGGGTACGCCATAAGAATCGGCAAAAGCGTCCTGTAGGGTTTGTAACATGTCGATCCCGACAATATCGGGAAGTTCTATATCGTCCAATTCCACCCCCGGCTGGGTCAAGGCGATCAACTTGTGTTCTAAGGCTTCCCGGGCCCGTTTGCGTTCGGTGACGTCGCGGCCGTTAAAGACGATGCCTTTCACCCCGGGCACATGGAGCAAACAGGTGCCGATACCCTCTAAGTACATCCAGTCACCAGCCGCGGTTCTTGCCCGGAAAGCCTCTATAGCGATGGTTTCCCCGGGCCGGGCCAAAACTTCTTCTATGCGCGCCTGCACAGCCGGGAGGTCCCCGGGATGAACAAAATGGGTTAAGCTTTTGCCTGCTATCTGCGCCGGGGTATAACCGTAAAGTTTTACCGCCGGGCTGACGTAGCGGTAGATGCCTTCTTCATCTAATATCACGGTAATATCGGTGGAGTGTTCCGTTACGACGCGGAAGCGTTCTTCGCTTTGCCGCAATTTCTCTTCGGCTTGCTTGCGTTCGATGACCCGGCCCAGGCGTTCGCAAATGGCGTTAAGCAGGATGCGCTCTTCCGCGAGGAAGGGGCCTTCAGCTTCGTTTGGTCTCTTTTCTAAATAAAAAACCTGCAATGTGCCGAATTTTTTACCTTTCACCAAAATATCGTCGTTTTGTTTCCAGGGAGAGCGTTTGAAATTAGCGGTATTATATTCCCGGTTAGCGACGATAATGCGGGCGCAGGTGATTTCCGGGTACTGCCAGCCGGGGGGGATGAGTTCGACCGTGCCCCGCAGTATCTCTTCCAGGCTCTCTTTCTCTTCCACTGAGGAAGAGATGCCGTAGAGACAGTTCAATTCCTTGACCCGTTCGCCTAAGTCGTGGGTCATTTGTTCGAGTTTTTTTTCGGCTTGTTTACGTGCCGTCACATTCGAGACGATGATCCCCATACCGTCGGCAACTTTGAATGCCTTTACCTCGAAATATACATCCCCGAATTGTTCGCCGGGCATGACGTCGTCGGAAGCATAGGGTTCTCCAGTTGTGATTACATTTTCATATATTTTTATCCTGCCTGTGTCTTTGAGATTAGGGACCATTTCGGTGATATGTTTACCTAACAAATCCTTTTTTTTGGATCCGGGCCAGTAAACTAACCCGGCTTCATTGATTTCGATAAGGTTTAGCCGCGAATCAAAAATCGAGAAACTCTCGGAAGTTGAGTTCATAAAAGCGCTCAACATCTCTTTACTCTTTTTTAATTCTTCTTCGGTGCGCTTGCGCTCGCCGATGTGGCGAACGATCACTAAGTCGGCGGGACGGCCTTCATATCGAATCAAAGCGCCTAAGGTTTCACAGGGGAAAAGTCCGCCGTTTTTTCCCACTACGTTGAGCTGGAACATTGTAGGCACTTCTTTTCCGGCTAAACGGTCCGCGTAACGGCGGATCACTTCGGGCCGGTTTTTTTCGTCTACGAAATCGAGAAAATTTGTCTTCTTTTTTAATTCCCGGCGGGTGTAGCCGAAGGTTTTTTGGAAAGCAGAGTTAACGAACCGGAGCTGGCCGTCCTGCAGGATCACTACGGGTTCGGGGCTCAATTCGGCCAGGTTATGGAATATCTCTTCGCTCTCCCGGGGGGCTGTTTCGGGTGGGCCGTTTTCTACCGGGGGCATAGGCTGTTCAGCCTCCCGCGGCGGCGGCGTTTTCTTTTTGGTAGGCGTATCTTTCTTGCTGCTTTTATTTTGATTTCCCATATTCTTTCTGCTTTTACTTTGATCTCCCATTTTCTTCTACTTTTTCTTCCCTTTTCCCAATATTTGCTTGAGCACCCGGCCTAATTCCCTGGCTTTATAAGGTTTGGAAACGGCGGCGGCAAAGCCGTATTCTTCATGATTGGCCATAATGGCGTCGGTAGAATATCCGCTGGAAACTACGGCTTTCACATTGGGGTCTATTTTTTGGAGTTCCTGGATGGTCTCTTTGCCTCCCATGCCCCCGGGCACGATTAAATCTAAAATCACGGCATCGAAGGGACGTCCGCTCCGGCCGGCTTCTTTATAGGTGTCCAGCGCTGCTTCGCCGTCATACACAGTGACCACGGTGTAACCGAATTTGCGCAACAGGCGCCCGGTGCCTTCCAATATCATCTCTTCGTCGTCCATGAGCAGTATCCTCCCGGTGACGGTGGAAGTGGTATCATACCCGCTTTTCTCACTTTTGACAGTTCTCTCCCGGGATGAAGGTAAATAAACACAAAAAACCGTTCCTTTGCCCAATGTCGATTCCACGGTAAGCAAACCGCTGTGGTTCTTTATGATGGAGTAAGCGGTGGAAAGTCCTAAACCGCTGCCTTTCTGTTTGGTGGTGAAAAAAGGATCGAAGATTTTATCTAAGTGATCGGCGGGGATACCGATACCGTTGTCTGCGATGAATATTTTTATATATTTCCCTTCTTTTAGGGGGGGTATTTCGTCTTCCTCGAGGACTTCATTTTCCGCTTTGATGCTGATGGCTCCTCCTTCGGGCATGGCCTGTTCGGCATTCATGATCAGGTTCTGCATCACCTGGCTGACCTGGCCCCTGTCGAGCCTGGCGTCCCAGAGATTGGGCTGAAGGTTAAACTCGCACTTGACATTGGAACCGCTTAAAGCGAATTCCGCCGTATCCCTGAGTAATTCTTCGATGGAAGATAGACTCTTGATAGGCGCGCCGCCCATGGAGAAAGTAAGGAGCTGCTGGGTCAGGTTCTGGGCGCGGGACACTGCTTTCTCCGCATCTCGCAGCCTTTCTACGGCTTTCTCATCCTTTTCGGCATACATCCGGGCCAGGCTGATGTTAACCAGGATGGCAGCGAGGATGTTGTTGAAATCATGGGCTATGCCGCCGGCCAGGAGACCTAAAGATTCGAGTTTTTCCGTTTTCTGCATCTCTTCTTCCATTTTTTTGCGTTCGCTGATGTCTTCCACGATGCCGTCCAAATAGATCACCTTGCCGCCTTTGCCTTTTACGGCGCTGATATTTTCGGAACCCCAAAAAATCGAACCGTCCCGGTACTTCAACTGCACTTCGAAGCCGGTGACGACGCCTTTCTCTTTCAGCATGTCCATCAGGTCCTGCCGGTGCTCCGGGTCGAAATATAGGTCGGGGGCGGAAACGCCCAGCATTTCCTCCACATTGTCGAAGCCGAACATATCGGCCAATGCCGGGTTGCCGGAGATGATTTTCCCTTCCGGGGTGGTGCGAAAAACGCCTAAGGGGATGTTTTCCTGCAGGGAGCGGTACCGCTCTTCGCTTTTGATCAGGTCCATTTCCAATTTATGTTTAGATGTGGCCATTTCGATAATAAATTTCAATTCCCATTCGTTATAGGGTTTTACTAAATAGGCAAAAGGTTCCGACAGTTTGGCCCGGTGCATGGTCTCCTCGTCGGTGAAAGCAGTGAGATAGACCACCGGGATATTAAAATCCCGGCGCACTTTGTCGGCGGTTTCGATACCGTCGAAATTCCCTTCGATGACGATATCCATCAAAACCAGATCGGGCCTGGTTTCCTTCACTTTGGCGATGGCCTGGTCGCCGGAATCGGCGATGCCGGTAACGATGAAGCCCATTTTTTCCAGCTTCTCTTGTAAATCTAAAGCCATCAGTTGTTCATCTTCTACTATCAAAATTTTAATTTTGCTCATTTTTTCCTCTTTAGCCATTACATGGCGGTAATGAACAACATGTTCCACACATTTCAAGTTCCCACCGCCAGGTGGCTTTTTTTTAAGCTTAGTCTTGAAAAAACAAAGCCCGCGGCGCGGGCACCCTATAAGCCGCTCCGCGGGGGGTCGCCGCACCCCCGGGTCATTTTTGTTTTTTGTGCTGAAATTGTTTGAATTTTATAGTAAAAGAGGCGCCGTTCCCGGTTTCGTAGTTAATCTTACCACGGAGTTGTTTTACCAGGGTATCCACCAGCACCATACCCAGGCTCTCGCTTTCCCGTAGGTCGAAACCTTCCGGGATACCTATACCGTTATCACCGATACGCAGCTCAAGATCATATTCTTTATCTTCGCTGTTTCCTAAGTAGATATGCAGTTCTCCTTTCCTGCCTCCCGGGAACGCATATTTCAGGGAGTTGGTGATCAGTTCATTTATAATCAACCCTAAGGGGATGGTGGTTTCGACGTCTAAAAAAACATCCTGGACTTTAACTTTTAACTGCACCTGCCCGGGATTCAAGGAATAAGAGTCGAACAAATGCTGGATCAAACGGTTGATATATTCACGAAAATCTATTTTGGATAAATCACGGGAACGATACAACTCTTCATGTACTAAAGCCATAGTCCTGACCCGTTCGCGGCTGTTTTTGAAAACCTGGAGCGCTTTTTCATCCTTGATATACCCGGATTGGAGACTCAAAAGACTGGATACGATCTGCAGGTTATTTTTGACGCGGTGATGAATCTCTTTTAGGAGAACCTCTTTCTCTTCGAGCGACGCTTTAATCTGCTTTTCCATCTTGATACGCTCGCTGATGTCTTCGGTTACGCATAAGATGCCATCCTTACCGTCAGGCATAACTATTTTTTTCTCATTCAAGTTCATATAACAGGTGCTGCCGTCTTTTTTTACACTTTTCTCAGTATGCTTCAAAACCTCCCCTGAAATGAGATGCCCGATGTTACCGCTTACCTGGTGAACAATATCGGGGTGAGTGAACATGTGGACTTTTTGACCGATTATCTCCTTCGTGCTATAGCCGAAAGATTCACAAAAAGCAGGGTTGGCATCGATTATATTTCCATCCATATCCTCCAATAAAATGCCGCTGGGAGAGAGGTCGAAAAGGGTGCGATAGCGCTTTTCTCTTTTGAAAATCTCTTCCTGGGCCCGTTTACGTTCGCTTATTTCCTGTTGGAGTTCTTCGTTGGCCGCCCTTAACTCAGTAGTGCGTTCTTTCACCAATTCTTCTAAATGGTCACGGTATTTTCTTAATTCTTCCTCTGCCCGTTTGCGCTCGGTGATGTCACGGTCATAACCCAGCACACCGGAAAATTTCCCCTTTGCATCGGTTAATGGCATCTCTTTACGCCAGATATTAATAGTGCTACCGTTCCTCCTCATGACCTGGATTTCCCCTTCGGCGGGCTGCAGGCGCTGCAATTGCCGGAATTTTTCGTGGAAAAGGGGGATCGAAGAGGGGCGTATAAAACTGGTCATATGTTTGCCCACCATCTCTTCCCGGGTATACCCGTAGAGCCGGGTGGCGCTGCGATTGCACATAGTAATGGTTCCACTTGTATCCAGGATACTAACACCGTCCGGGGCGGAATCGAATAACAGGCGGTACTGTTCTTTGCTCTGGCGCAGCGCTTCTTCCGCCCACCTGCGGCCGGTTATATCGAGTATATGCACAATGGCCCGGGCAGAATCTTCCTCTTCCACATAATTGGTTTTTATGTTGAAGAACATACCGTCTTTTGCCCCTAACTCGGCGGACTGCGGCGTTTTTAACCTGAATGTTTTCTCGACAATACCATCCGCACCATTTTTCTGTTCTAAGGCTAAAATATCGTAAGCCCGGCTCTTCCCTTCGACAATCTCCGGCCACCACTTGATAGCTTCTGTATTGGCCAGGATAATAACGAGGTTTTCCGCTACTTCGAAAATAGGATTCGGTACCGTATCGAGTATATAACGGTATGGTTGTTTCGATTGCTTTTTACTTTCGCCTTTACTCATAACAGCTTAACCTACCTTACACCAAAAATTTTGCAAATGCCTTTTTTCCCATAAGGACATCAAAATTTAGCTGTCCTGTCAAACTTCCTTCTAATTCATCTTAACTGGCTTTTTATTATACCACGAAAACATTAACATTATCAATAATTAAGTGATTAAAAATTAGTGGGGTTGATTGCCGGGCGTAGTTGTGATATAAAAAGATTTAAAAAACAATCCAGGAGATTTAAATATGAGCAAACGTTTATCCTTAACAATGTGTATAATCTATGTGCTGTGCCTTTTCCCGGGGGCAGCAGCAGCGCCGCAGCAAGCGCAGGAAAAAAAAGTAGTACTAAAACTGCAATTGCCGAAACCGATGTTTATCGGCACTCCCAAAAATATCCGTACTGCCAACTTAGAAAAAATCACCGGCAAAAAACGGAGACCTTTCTACGTTCCCATGGGCACAACAAAAATTTCTCCGGGAAAACCTGTTACCGGCAGCGACAGCGAACCGGTAATCGGGGAAATGGACATGGTGACCGATGGGGAAAAATCCGGGGGAGAAGGATATTTTGTCGAGTTTGGTCCGGGCGTCCAATATGTCCAGGTGGACCTGCAGGGGATTTTTTTCCTCCATGCCGTACTGGTCTGGCATTACCATACCCAGCCCCGGGTTTACCGTGATGTGGTGGTCCAGGTTTCCGCCGACCCCGATTTTGTCAAAGGCGTCAAAACCATTTTTAATAACGACCACGACAATTCCGCCGGTCTCGGCATCGGCAGGGACAAGGAGTATATCGAAGTCAACGAAGGAAGATTGATCGATTCGAAAGGGGTAAAGTGCCGCTATCTCCGTTTGTACAGTAACGGTAATACTTCCAATGATATGAACCACTATGTGGAAGTGGAAGTTTACGGCATCCCGGCCAAATGAAAAAACCTGTCTTCGGGTTACTCTTTTTATTCATTCTCACAACTGCGCTGCTGCTGCGGCTGTACCGCCTCGACCTGCGGCCTATGCACCACGACGAAGCCAACCAGGCGATGAAATTCGGGCGTCTGTTGGAAAAAGGCGAATACCGTTACGACCGCGTAGATCACCACGGGCCTACGCTTTATTATCTTTCACTTCCCCTAACGCGAATAATTAGCGGGCCAAAATTCGCCGCCGTCGATGAGTCCGGCCTGCGTTTAGTGCCGGTGTTGTTCGGTGTGGGGATCATTTTGCTGCTCCTGCTTCTCACCGACGCGCTGTCGAAAAGCGCGGTTTTTTTTGCTGCTATCTTTGCCGCCATATCTCCGCTGTTGGTCTTTTACAGCCGTTTTTATATCCAGGAGACGCTGCTGGTTTTTTTTACTGTAGGCGCTATAAGCTCGGGTTGGCGTTATTACCGGCGCCCGCATCCGGGTTGGGCTGTGTTGGGCGGTTTTTTTTTAGGCATGATGTATGCTACCAAAGAGACCAGTTTGATTATCTTTGCCGCTTTGGCCGGGGCGCTGCTGCTGACGCGCATCACCTTATCGTCCCCCCACTCTCGTAGGGAGCCTACAAGGGGCTTGGGTGTAACAGAAAAGCGTACCGCTCATAAAAAGTTTTGGGAGTCCAGAACCCTTTTTCAAAAGGGTTTTGGCCGCCGGAGGCAAAGTAATTTCATTGCAGACGAAAAATCACTCTTGCCGAACAGCGGCTCGATGCTGCCCCACGCATGTTGGGCTACCGGGGCTTTTTTGTTGACCGCCGTGCTTTTTTATTCTTCATTTTTTACCAATCCCGCCGGGCCGGTAGATTCGATCTTATCGTTCAAGACCTACTTCTCCAAGGCCGGGGACGCGGGTTTTCATGAACACCCCTGGTACTATTACCTCAAGATGCTGGTTTATTCGAAATACGGCAGCGGGCCGGCCTGGAGTGAAGGGTTTGTCTTGATACTAGCTTTGATAGGCAGCGCCGCTGCATTCAAACCAAAGCACGCGGCGCGTGCACCCTATAAGCCGCTGCGCGGCAAAAACAGCAGCGGCCGTGAAATCCGGCACCCGCAATTTGATGAAAAACCAAAATGGGTTGGCAAGTTTTCACCTGTATTTCTTCGTTTTCTTTTTTTCTACACGCTGTTGACAACGGCGATATTCTCGTTAATTCCTTACAAAACGCCCTGGAACATGTTGCCTTTTTACATAGGAATGGTGATGCTGGCCGGGGCGGGAGCCGCCGTGATGCTGCACGGATGTGCCGCGCACCCAGCCAATAAGGAACGCTTACCTGAGCAGAAAAGCGTATCGCTCAACAAAAGTTTTGGGAGTCCAGAACCCTTTTTCAAAAGGGTTTTGGCCGCCGGAGGCAAATCGCTGCTGGTTTTGCTTTTATCAGCGGGTGTTTTCAACCTGTGGCAGCAAAGCCTGCGGGCGAATTTCAAATACTATGCGGATAACCGCAATCCTTATGTTTATGCCCAGACGGTAAATGATTTTAAAAGGTTGGTTTCGCGGGTCGAAGCCATTGCCGCGCTGCACCCCCGGCATCACGATATGTTGATCAAAGTGATTACCGGCCCCTACGAAACCTGGCCCCTGCCCTGGTACCTGCGTGCTTTCAAGAGGGTGGGCTATTGGCGGGAACCGGCCCCTGCCCTACCCTTAGCGGGCGTACCGCTGATCGTGGCTTCCGTGGATAAAGACGAAAAAATTCGCGCTAATCTGCCGGACAGCTACCAGGTGGAATATTATGGGCTGCGCCCGGGAGTACTATTAATAGTATATATAAGAGCAGATATCTGGGAAGCTTTCTTGAAATCGATATCTCTTGCCTCCGGCGGTGAGGGGGGCTTTTTTGAAAAATCGCCCCCCTCAACCCCCCAAAAAACTTTTGTTAATTTAGAAAATGTGCGGTGCACACCAGCGACGGCAACTTAAAAAAAACTATGAGCACTGATATTTCGATCGTTATACCGGCCTTTAACGAGGCAGCCAAAATCGGGGCGGACGTCCGCGCCGCCGCCGCTTTTATCGCCGCCCAAAACATGAAAGGCGAAGTTATCGTGGTAGATGACGGCAGCACGGATGCTACCACAGAAACTGCCCGAAACGCAGAAATACCGGGAAAAGTGAAACGCACGGTGATCCGTTTAGACCAAAATTCCGGCAAAGGCGCAGCCGTAAAAACCGGAGTTCTAAAATCCAAAGGCGAAATCGTTCTTTTTGCCGACAGCGGGCTGTGTGTTCCTTTTTCCGACAGCCTGCCTATTTTAGACCGGGTACGCGGCGGTTTGTGCCACATAGCGCTTGCTTCCCGCCTCCATAAAGACACGAAAATAAAAAAAAACCGTCCCCTAAAACGGCGTCTACTTTCCCGTTTGTTTCATATTGCCGCTGTATTAATTACCGGCCTGCCCGCAAAAATCAAAGATTCCCAGTGCGGTTTCAAACTCTATAAAGGCGACATAGCCAGGGAGTTGTTTGCCCTGTGCGGGTCGAGCGGTTACCTGTTCGAGTTGGAGATTTTTTTGCGGGCATTGCGAAAGGGGTACAGGATCGAAGAATTCCCTATCCGCTGGACTTGTGATTTAGACACGCGGCTGCGGCCCGGCAGAGACGCCTGTGCTGTATTAAAGGAGTTATTTTTCCTGCGCCGCAGCGCGGGGAGCCAATGATGGGCTTCGCAGCAGGGGTGATGACAGCGCTTCTAAATTATCAAAAATTTTGTTCAACCCCACATGCGTGGGGAAGCGTTTAGCTGCTTCGCAGCAGGGGTGATGATAGCACTTCTAAATTATCAAA
>JAGLSW010000791.1 GCA_023135565.1 Candidatus Aminicenantota bacterium
TTATACTGGCGGACGGACGCTTAATTATAGGGGCTGCGGAGCAGCCCGGCTGAAGGCTGAAAGCTACTATTCAGTTTTGGAAAAGTTGATCTCTACGCAGTTCATCTTCCGTTCACGCCCGATTATCGCGCAACAAAAATTTTGTTCAAATTTTTTCAACCTCGCGGCGCGGGGAGCCGATTACAGGCTGAAAAAATCCAAATTTCAAATCACCGCCCCCCTCTACTCATAATACATGATACTTCTACATTTCTACGCACCGTATTGCCTTACTAATCCCTGCGGAAGGATGCTAAAACTCCCGTCAAATCGATACCGACGCCGATTCGATAGTATTCACTGTTTATGGGAGGCGGCGTGATGATTATCACATTACCGGCAGGCACGGTTACGGTCGCATCATCCGGTGCGGGAGCCAGGATAAGGGGTGCTTCGGTACGGGTTTTGCTTGCCAATAACTGCATATTGCCAAAAAGATAAATAGTCACCGCACTGCTTATCTTCAAGGGCTGAAAAAAGTCGAGCCTGAAGACCCCCTCGTTAAGCTTGCCACCGGTAACCGAATCGTTTAAACCGTAGGTGATATCCAATATTGTGGGGAATTGAGACCTGCCGCCGTGCTTGTCGGGGTTGAGAAAGGTTTTGAAACGTATTCCCGCGAAGTATTGACGGAAGAACCGGTTGCGCCTGGAATTTACCAAAGCGGCATATTCTTTGCCGGTATAATCGTAATCTTCGCCGGTAATAAAGTTCGTTTTATATCTATCCTTCAGATCCTGCGAAACCTGGAAAATCTCCATGGATTCCTTTGGGCTGAGGGGGGTAATAGCGCCGAAACCGGCAATTAAACCGAGGGAATAGCTGTAATTACCGGAAAAAGATTTTAGGTCAAGAAGCCGGTATTCGAGTCCTATCAGCATCCCGACAGCCTGTGCCACCTCGTTCAGTTTTAATTTTCCCGCTTCCTGGGTGAAGTTCCGGGCAAACTCACTGACAGTGATATTGCTTCTAACAGTCTGCGGGACACTGGTTAACCTTACATTGCCCCACATTCGAAAACGTGGCCCTAAGTATCCCCTGTGCTTACTAAACTGGATTGGAAAGGGGTGGCTAAAAAAGAAATCGGCAAAGAAAAACTGGCTGCTTTGAGCGGAACTGGCGCCGGTTTGTTCATATCCGAGTACTGCTCTTACCGTTTCTCCTTCATACCAGGGTTTGACCTCCTTAGGCTTATCCTTCTTCTCCGTCTCATTTTGTTCCGGCTGCGGATCTTGCGAATAGACGCTTACGGAAAAAGACAGGACAACCAATAAAAACAAACAACAATATAATATTTTATGCTTCATGTTACCTCCTAACATATTAAACATTCTTGGCTTCGTTTGTCAAGCCCTAAGCTGACAAGTTAAAGAACAACTCCTGCTTTTATCGCAGCAACTACCCTGATAAAAGCCAAAATTTTTTATGGAAAATCGTCAATGAATCGGATTTTCCAGCCCCCGCTTGAACCCTTCGGATTCCGAAAAGGACAATCGCGATGGCTGCCGATAGGGAAACCCAAGGCCCCGGGCCCCTTTTTCAGGGAAAGAGGCGCCGTGGAAGCGCACCTCGTGCCTGGAGGCAGTGGGTTGGGCATTGGTGATGAATTTGAAAACCGGTGTTTTGATCTCTGTAATGCCGTGCAAAGTCGACCAGGACATGGACCAGGACAGGATGTTTTTCAGCATTTCGATTTCCCGCTTTTTCCCCTGTTTTATGCCGAAAGCAGCGATCCCTTCGCTTTGTTTCATCGATTCGCAGCAGGACCCGTGACAGGGATAGTGGTTTAACAGTTCCAGGCCCAGGGGATAAAGAACCGGGTTGGTTTGCCATTGGGATGGAACATGGCACAGTCGTTCCTGCGCTGTTTGACCGGCGGTTTGTTGGGCCATGGCCCAGGCAGGTTCCCTGGATTTTGCCTGTTTCAGGTCCCGCAGAGATTCGCTGCAGCAGCGAGGAGTTCCACATTGGTCATGAAAGGCTGTCCAATCGTTTTTTGCCAATGCAGTGAGGGCTTTGTCGATTCGTTCTCCGCTGCCTATTAGGATGAAAATCTGCCTGTCATCTTCCGGGAACGGCGTTAAGAAGAACCGCGACAACTCCCCGGCAGACATTTCCAGCGGTACAACTTTCACTGCCATGAAATCACTTTGCCTCCGGCGGCAAGGGGGCTTTTTTGTAAAATCGCCCCCTTGACCCCCAAAAAACTTTTGTTTAATCTCATCGTCTCCGGGCGACGGCGCGCCGTCATGAGGAACTGCCATGGTCTTGAGCCTCCTGCGCAGCCCGGCCAATCGGTAAGGGTAGATTCGTTCCAGGATTAGGGGCCGGATACCCGCCGCGATGAGCGGATATTTCAAGTCATCGAGGGCATCTTTGATCTGTTCCAGCCGCGGTTCCCACAATTGCCGGGCATCGCTGCTGACCCAGGTAACGCGCAGGAACTCATGCTGCTCGAGAGAGACCGCCTCGCTGCCGGTGCGGTTGGAATCCTCCAGGTCCGTTTCCAGCAGCAGGTCATCGCCGCAGGCCCAGAGGTCGAGCATCTTTTTTCCCCACTGTTTTCGTCTGCGGTGCAGCGTGATGGGTTTCTTTTTCTTTTTTACCAGTTGGCCTTCCAGGTGGGTGAAGAGTTGTTTCCAGACCTGGCAGTATTCGGTGCGATTGCGCCAATCCCGATCGATCGCCGTGCCGGGGCAGTGGCCTTTACAAACCAAAAAGAAACGGCAGTCTTTACAGCCTCCATGTTCTTGCGGTGTATGGTAAAGGGCAATGTAACGCTCGAAACCGGCGCTGTCGGGTTTTTGGAAATCTATGCCCTCTTTGTCGGTCAGGCCGCAGTTGTGACGCTTCCCATTACCGTCGACACCGTTAACGGTATCGGTGGTATAGGGGTCGCAGGCCCGCCAGATACAGGAGGCTTCCGAGTCTTTGGCCAGCAGCAGGTCTTTCATTTCACTGGAAAGATCGAACCGCATATTCTTCAGCTCCTTTTCTAATTCAAAGAAGCTGAGAAGAATCTCCACATTTTCTTCGATAGACAAACCGTATTTTTGGCGCACCGCATGGTTCTCGATCTCCAGGATGTGCAGCCGCATGGAACAGATTCCCAGCCGGTCCAGTTCCCGCACCCAGTCATACATTTGGGGCAGCCGTTGGGCCGAGCAGTTGCACCGGGTGACCTGGATCATGATACCGGGTTCGATACCGGCTGCCAGCAAACGCGAGATAGCTTGCTGCGATTTTTCCGTTGCCCGGCGGGTTTTCTCTAAGGTCCCGGCCCAGCGCACGTCGTTTAAAGGCCCGGGCCCGTCGATAGAGAGGCCGACATCCACCGCGTACTGCTTGAACATGCGGATGTGGTTATCGTCCAGGAGCGCCCCGTTGGTCTGGATGCAGTTCTGCCCGTATTTCCGGCAGCCCCAGCGAAACATCTCTTCTAAGTCGTCCTCATTCATCAGCAGCGGCTCGCCGCCGAACAGGTGGAAAGGCCCCCCCTGCTCTTCGATGGCGGCTTTCATTGCTGCTAAATCGTAGGCGGTCGTGCCGTTCCCGGCATCCCGGTGCATGTTCTGATAGCAATACTGGCAGCCCAGGTTACACTCGACACCCAACGGTCTTAGTTCGATACTCATGCGATTATTCCCTAATGGTAAACCACTACTTAGAGGGTTATTACCATTTTTACTATATTTTCCAATGTTTTTTTGAATGCTTGACATGCGCTTTGACATGCGTTTTTACATGCGCTTTCACATGCGGCACTTTGACGTGCTTGACATGCGGCACCTTAACATGGGGCGAATAATTAAACACGGATTTCAAGGCATCGTTGACCTGGGAGGAAGAATAGCCCGCTCCTTTCAGTACTCCCTCAGCCGCCTTGCCGCTTAGATTGTAGCCTTTTTTCATATAGGAAGAGACTGCTTTGGCCGAGGCGTTGTAGGTGTTCTTCATCACTTTGGCCGTTTGTTCAGCGGTGTAACCGGCGGCCTTGAGCGCTTCCCCGGCAGCTTCGGCGCTGTCGGTGAAGGTGCCTTTCAGGGCGCTGCCCACCTGGTCGGCGTTAAAACCTGCATTTTTCAATGCTTTGGCAGCCGCTGAAGCGCCGTTGGTGAAGGTGCCTTTCAAGGCGCTGCCCACCTGCTCCGCGTTAAAACCGGCGGATTTCAGCAGTTTGGCCGCATCGTCGACGCCGCTCTTGAAGGTGTTTTTCAACGCCTGGCCTGCGTCGTAAGCGGCGTAACCGGCGTTCTTCAAGGATTTCACCGCAGTGCCGGCAGCGTATTTGGCCCCGCTTAACGCCCAGGCTGTCTGGGTGGCGTTGTATTTGAGTATTGCCTTTGTCTTTGAGGCAATGGCGTCGGATGAGAGTTTATAGACATTTTTCAATGCATCCCCCACCTCTTTGGCCTCCTGCCCCAATTTCATTATCCCTTTATCGACCCACTTGAGCCATTGGTCGGCACCGGCCAGGAATGCCCGGATTTCAGCCAGGACTTTCTTAGCCAGGATCACGGCGAAGTCTTTAAGCGGCGAGGCGTCTGTTTGCAGGTCGAATTTGGCTATGGAAAAATCCTGGCCCTGGAACCGGAACTTCCCCTGGAAGGAGGCGCGGGCAATCTTCCCCTTTAGTGACAGCAAGAAGTCCCCGCTGACCTGGAGGTCCACTTTCGTGGAGCCTAATTTGCCGAAGTCCAATTTTTGCTTTATTCCTATCTTGCCGCTGCCGCCGCCGCTCATATTGGTAATGCTGTCGAAGCCGGCGTTGAAACTGTATTCGGTGTTCCCGGGTAAGGTGCGGGTGTAGGAAAATTGGAAACCCTTTTTAGTGATACTCACCAAAACATCCTCGCCCGACAGGCCCAGG
>JAGLSW010000792.1 GCA_023135565.1 Candidatus Aminicenantota bacterium
CGCTGCCCCTTGCGGCGAAGCCGCTTATTGGCTCCCCACGCAGTGGAGTCGTGTTAGCGGGGCTGCATTTTTTTTAATATCCCTTCTTTCTGGAAACTAAAATGGTTTTTCTTGCCCAAAACGATATGGTCGATGATGTCTATGCCCATGATCCTGCCCGCGTCTACCAACTGCCGGGTAACCGCAAAATCCTCTTTGCTGGGCTGGGAGCTTCCTGAAGGGTGGTTGTGCACCAATATAACCCCTGCAGCGCGGTCGGATACGGCGTCGGCAAAAATTTCCCGGGGATGGATGAGAGACTGGTTCAACGTACCTTTAAACACCCTTCTCCTTCTGATCAGGTTAGTATCCCCGTCTACAGTAAAAGAAATAAAATGCTCCTGTTTTTTCCGCCGCAGGTCCTCCGCCAGGGCGACTACTTTTTTGTGGCTGTCCAATTTGGTGCCTTCTTTAACCAGGAAACGCCGGGAAAGTTCGACGGCGGCCAATATCAGGCAGGCTTTGGACGGGCCCACTCCATTGACCTGTTTTAGGTTTTCCACTGTCAGGCTGTCGAATTCTTTCTCTATTTTCCTTTTGACATTCCGGGCTATTTCTAAAACGTCCAATCCCGGCAGGCCGCTGCCTATCAATACAGTCAGCAGTTCTAAGTTGGACAGGAACTGTGGTCCTTTGTCGATCATTTTTTCCCGGGGCCGTTCATGTTTCGGTATGTCTTTCAATATTTTCTTTTTTTTCATTTTCTATCACACTGGGGGATGACCTGGATACCGTCTCCTATAGTTTAATTATGTACATCAGTTGTCCAATTGTCAAGCTTCTTTTTTGATTTTTTTGATTTTTACCCGGAAAAGGAAAAGGTGGGCGGATTTTTTCCCGGTGATCTTTTATTATCGAAAACTCCTGGAAAAACAGGACGTTTAATTCAATGGAATCGACCGGTACAGGAAATCCTCTTGACCGGGGGAGTAGAGATTTAAGGTTTTTTTCCAATCGCAGTACTTACCGTTAGCCGACAGGAACCGTTTTATTTTTTCTTCTATTTCCTTTATATTAAACCGCCTGGGGGAAAGTTTACATTCCGCAAAACAAATCTCTCTTTCTTGATCCTTAGTAAAGATAATATCTATCTCTGTTTCGCCCCTGTCCCAATACTGCCCGATCCTGTCGAAACGAATCTTCTCTTCCCGGTTCATCTCGATCAAAAAAGCCATCATCATTTTTTCAAATTTTTTACCCATAAAAACAGGCAGGTCTTTTAACATCTCAACTGCGATTCGCTCCCTGCTCTGGATTTCTATTTTGCTTTTATTTCTAAATATATACCTGAACCAGAAGTCTAAAAAATTATCCCCTATATAGTAGCGACCCATTTTGTTGTTCTTTTTTGCGTTGAAAGGGACTCTGCGTTCGATTAATTCGTACTCCCCGGTCAACTGCGAAATGTAACGGCTGAGATTATTGATATTTATGCCTGAGACGTCGGCGATGCGGGAGATGGTGGTGGCGCCGCGGGAGATGGCCTCCAGGATACTAAAATAGGTGGAGTAATCTTTGCCGAATTCATCCAGCAAGATTTCTTTTCCTTCGTTGAGGAGGATTGAACTCTCATCCAGTATATCTTCTTTAAATAAGTCTACGGGGGATTTCCTATAGCCCTGGCGTTCGCTGATGTAGTTGTAGTAGAAGGGGATTCCCGCGAAGATGGAATAGAAGAAAAGCAGGTCTTGATTCCCGGTGCTACCGTGATCTTTTAAGATTTGCCTGATGGTTTTAAGAGAAAAATTCTTAATTAGAAAACTGCTGTTCAGCCTGCCGTAGAGGGGTTTATTGTGATCTTCGAAAAGGCGGCGCATCATGCTGTTGATAGAACCGATGACCAGCAGCAGGCCTTTCGATTGTTCTTTATTCAGGTCGATATGTTTCTGCAGGATGCTAAAAACCGCATCGTTTACGTATTTGAAGTTCTGGAACTCATCAAATACCACGATTATTTGTCTCTTTTTCAAGAGCACGAACAGCAGTTTGAAAAAATCATCGAAATCCTTAAAGTGGACGCCCGAATATTCTTCAAAGGATTCGGCCAGTACAGCCGCGTATTCTTCAAGTAGTAGTTTTTCTTTCTTTTTAGTTACGAAAAAATAGAGGCCCGGTCGCCCGGTGTCGGCCAGGAATCTCCTGACCAGCAGGGTTTTCCCGATGCGTCGCCGGCCTGTTATCCTGACGAAAAACAGGTTCTGTGCGGCCAGTTTTTCTAATTTTTGCAGCCTTTTTAGTTCTTGCTCCCGGTTATAGAATTTCATAGGCGCCTCTTTTTTCGATTATTTTATTATTGTGCATTTTGTTATTATAACAGATTGCACAATAACCAGCAAGTTGAAGTTAGGGAGCTATTCCTCCTAATACTTGCCGTCCATCCGGAATTCCGCTGCGTCTATCCAGAATCCCGAGTTGGTTACCGAGTCTAACTGCGCTTGCAGTAAGTCATAATGGAATTTCTCTTCGTCGGAGATCTTTAGGAATATCTTTTTCGCTTTGGCGTCCCCGGTTTTCGCGGCTGCATCGGCAAAAAAGTCGATGGCATTTCTTTCCAATTCCATTCCGATCCTGATGGCTTCGATCTCACCGGTGCGGTCTTCTTTCTCTTTTTTTTTCATCCTAACTTTCAAGTCTTCGATGAGGGAGGATTTGGTTTTTTCTCTTTCAGATACGAATTTCTTCCACTCTTCATCGCCTATTATCGTAGTAAATAACTGGCCGAACACTTTAAGGTGCTCTATCTCATCACGGGCCAGCTTTTCAAACATCTTCCGCCCGTTTGCATTGCCTGTGGCTTCAGCGGCATGCTCGAAAAAAGCTCTGCCGTCGATTTCTAATTGGATCGCGCCTTTTATGGCTTCTAATACTCCGGTTGTAATACTCATGGTTCGATTTACCTCGCTTAACTTTTCCAAAAACCGTGCAAATTGCAATATGCGCGGGCAGTGATACCGGAGGCGTCGATTTTGAATAGGGCTTCGGGTTTATCACCGGGGTTTAAGAATTGACGATAGCTCTTGCCGCCGGCTGTCACTTCGATCCACTGGATGAAGTGTTTCTCTTCCATGGGATGAGCGGCGCTGCCGACTTTTACCAGTACGCCTTCTCCTGTCTTCTCGATGACCGGGACATGCTTCTCCCGGGCGGCCTCAACGGTATTTTCAGCCATGAGCGTCATGTCCTGACCGCAGCAGACCAGGGTGCCGCCGCCTACATGAACGACTTCGACTATATTACCGCAGAGTTCGCATTTGTAAACTTCTAACTTTTTAATCATTTTTTTCTCCTTTTATTTTCTGCCTTCGGCGACCAAAAACCTTTTTGAAAAAAGGTTTC
>JAGLSW010000793.1 GCA_023135565.1 Candidatus Aminicenantota bacterium
GTTTTAAATTTTTCCCAAAACTGAACACTTACGTGAATTGATGTTGACAAATAGGGAAAGTTGTTATAGAATAGTGTTTCATGGTAAATAAGATACGAAATATTTGCTTCAAGTTAAGATGTTTTAACGAGGAGTTTTTTATTTCCATCGCTATTTACTATAATTTTTAAAAGGAGTAAGTTTATAATGTCAAGAGGCAAAGTTAAGTGGTTCAACGAAAAAAAAGGTTTCGGTTTTGTTACAGTGGATGACGGCAGAGATGTATTCGTGCATTTCAAAGAGATCCAGGGTACAGGTTATAAGAGTTTAGAAGAAGGACAAGAAGTGGAATTTGATATTACCACCGGTCCCAAAGGTGAGCTGGCAACAAACGTAAGAAAAGTATAAAAGAATTATAAGACAGCCCCACAAAATGGGGAAAGTTGATCTTTCACTTTTAGAAAAACGCGAAAGGCTCCCGCGGAAAATCCAATTGCTAAGCCCGAAAGGATGATACCATGAGGAAGTGGTATGTCATAATTTTTGCGGTTGTTTTTTTTGTGGTTCTCTCTGCTGTTAAGAAGCGGAGGAAGACGCAAAAAGACGGTATAGTGAAACGGATCGATACTTTTGTAAATTTTCTTTTCTGGTTTTTGCTTTTGGCTTACAGTGCTGCTTTTGTGTACTGGATTTTCCGGGCCTTGTTTTAGCGGCCCCGGGAACAGTTAAGGTTTAGAATCAAAAACGTTCTTGCCTCCGGCGGCCCTGCCGGGAGCCAAACTTTTTATAATTTAAAAGCGAGAAGCGCTCACCCGCTGCTTCTTGCGGCGAAGCCGCTTATAGGTTCCCCGCCCGTGCGGACCATGCGGTGGGGTTTCGGCTCTCAGCCCCGATCGAAAAGGGCAAGAACCTCCTCCCCGTACCGGCGGAAAAGAGCGAGACATACGTCGCAAGGATTATTAAAAGAAGAAGACCGGATTTCCAGTTGCTTCCCCAATTCCAGGCAGATGAAATAGGGACCTTTTTCTTTTAAAACCCGGAAAAGAGGCTTCCTGTTTTGTTTATTTAGCAGGACCGGCCACGATTCTTTCAGAGGGTCGCCCACTGCCAAACGCCGGTAACAGGAGAGGGTAAAAAGTCCGCAGCAGGGATAAAACAACCCATCTTCCCCGATCACCAGGTCTCTAAATCCTTGTCGGCAGGAATTCTGCCATTTGCCGGAGGCGGGTAGGGGAGCGCCGGCGCAAGCGGGAGTCCTTTCTTTTTCCGGAACTGTCCCGATATGGGGAATAGTATGTATCCAGCGCGAACGGCCCCGGTTCTTGCGATAGAAATCCGGCAGCGCCTTTTTGATGGCATCTTTGTAAAAAGAGGCCGCTTCGCGTCCGGGGATCGAGCGCAGGGTAAAGTTCACTTCTACGTTTAGTCTCAGCGCCGCTTCGATAAGGGCGAAAATGAGCCGCAGCGGTATTTTTTCCTGGTGTTCCGCATCTAAGCTGATGCGCAGGGAGAAATTCCCTACTGCCCTTAGTTGTTTTAGCAGGCCCGGATTGTTATCGAACCAGGCGCCGCCGGTGAGTATTTCAGAATGGTACTTCGCCTCGGCTGCCAGTTCTATCCCGGTTTTTAGTGTTTTGAAAGAGAGGAAAGGTTCGCCCCCGGTCCAGGTTATATAGCCCGGAAATTCCAGGTCTTTTAATCTATTAAAGAATTCGGTCAACCACAGTGGGGATAGTTCTTTATTGTTTAAGGGCGTGGCGGCAGCGCTGCAAGAAGGGCAGTTTAGCGGGCATTTTCGATTCACGAAGAAGATCAGGTTTCCGGTTATTTTTTTCATTCCTTATATTATACAAAATTTTTTAGGATTGTGCTTGAAAAAAGACAGGCTAATTTTTTCATCACTCGCGCCCCGTGCGCACGGGG
>JAGLSW010000794.1 GCA_023135565.1 Candidatus Aminicenantota bacterium
CTTTTGAAAAAGTTTGATCAAAACTTCTGATTATTTAAAAGCAAAAGCGCTCACCCGCTGCCCCTGCCAGGGGTTATTTCATCGTCTCCGGGTGCCTTTTTTGACCCGAAATAAAAAGGCCGGGATCGGAATCCCGGCCTTTTGTATTATCGAGAACGTATCCTAAGTATACGTTCGATGTTCGATTTGTAAAGGATTATTGGAGCTCGACTTTATCTACCCATCCGCAGTCGGAGCCGCTGCTGACAGAGCCGTCCTTGGTAAAGGACCATTTCAGGGTATGGGCGCCGCTGGAGACGGTATAGGTTTTCTGTGCCCAATTGACGGTACCGGAAATGCTGTCCTGTTCAACGCCGTCGATGTAGAATCTCAGGTAATCATAATTGCTTTCGGATGAGACTTTCCAGTAGAATTTAACGGAGGTTTTACCGGAGATAGTGGTTTCCATGGTTGTGGTCTGGCTATCAACGATATTAGCGCTCTCGGCAGCATCGCCGTCGAAATAGGTGGTGGTGGTCTGGGGAAACCAATCGCCGTTCCCTGACAGGCTGAAGGTCAAGGCCGGGTAGTCCACCGCTTCAGCAATGGCATCCGCGGCCGGGGCCGTGATCTCGAGTTTATCTACCCAACCGCGGTCGGAGCCGCTGCTGACAGAACCGTCCTTGGTGTAGGACCATTTCAGGGTGTGGGTGCCGGCATCGATATTGTAAGCCACCTGGGTCCAGTCTACGGTACCCGAAATGGTGGTTTGTTCAACACCGTCGATATAGAATCTCAGGTAATCATAATTGGTTTCGGACGACACTTTCCAGTAGAATTTAACGGCCTGGGTGGAACCCACCGTAACGCTGGTTTCGATGGTGGTGGACTGGTTGTGGGTAATAGTCCCGCTCCCGGCCGAATCGCCGTCGTAATAATAAACTCCGGTGTCTTTGTACCAATCCGCGCTGCCGCTCTTAGTAAAGGTTAAAGAGCCGTTATCTACGGCTTCGGCAATTTCATCGGCAGACGCAGCGGTTACCGTGATATAATCGACCTTGACTTCATCATCGGAACCGTAAGCGCTGCTGGCGGTCAAGGTGACATTGTAGGTGCCCGCGGTATTATAAGTGACGCTGGGATTTTGGGAGGTGCTGCCGGAAGGCGTGCCGCCCTCGAAGGACCAGGACCAGGAGGTGGGATTCTCGGTGGAGGTATCGGTGAAGGTAACGCTCTGGCCTTCATTGATGGTAGTGCTGCTGGCGGTGAAATTAGCAACCGGGGGCTGGGGCACTGCGCCGGTGATATTGACCATATAGTCTTCCACTTCGCCGTAAGTGAAGGTTTCGCAGGGAGTTTGTGCGGCATTATATTTCATGGACACCCTCATGCGGGTCAAGCCGCTGGCTCCCGCGGGTACAGTGAAGCTGCCGCTGACAGTAGAAGTGCCGGACTGGTAGAACACCTCTTCCCCGGCATCTTCAAAATCGCCGTCGATGTTGTAATCGATGTAAATCTTCCAGTGTTCGGTATAAGTAGATCCGGAGAAACCGGGGGTTAAGCTGACACCGGCATTTGCACCGGCGGTAAGATTACCGGTGATGGAGGTGAAGTCCGTATAACCCGCTGCGCCGGAAGCATTAGCGATATCCTCGACATCGACATCGGCGATCCACTCGTAGCTGTAGTCGTTACCCTGGGAAGCGCAGTAGTCGAGAAGCGCATCGGATACGGTGATATAGCCGGTTTTGGTTTCGGTATCGTTACCCGCGCCGTTGTAGGCGGTTAAACTCACCGCATAAGTTCCTGCCGTATTATAAGTGATAGTGGGGTTCTGGGCGGTGCTGGAAGAAGGCGTGCCGCCGCTGAAGGTCCAGGACCAGGAGGTGGGATTATTGGTGGATTGGTCGGTAAAAGTAACGTTGCTGCCTTCATAAATTCCTGTGGAACTGGCTGTAAAATCGGCCACCGGGGGCTGCATAGCCGCAACAGTAATATAATCGGTTTTGGTTTCCGTATCGTTCCCGTAGGCGTTGGTGACTGTCAATGAGACCGTGTACACACCGGGCGAAGTATACTGGTGAGAAGGATTCTCCTGGGTGGAAGTGCCGGTATCGCCGAAATTCCAGGACCAGGAAGTGGCGCCGGAAGATTGATCGGTAAAGCTGACGGTTAAGGGAGCAAGGCCCGAAGTGGGTGTGCCGGTGAACCCGGCTGTTGGCGGGCTGGAGCCGCTGTCTACCGTGACATTGGCCTCATAGGGCTGCTTGTTCTGGCAAGTGACTACCACGATGGCCGTGCCCGTGCTGCCGAAGGGGGTGAGTGAAACGTCTACCGTACCGGAGGTAGTCACATAGCCGCAGCCGTGCAGCACGCCGTCTTTGGTAATACCTACATAAGAACCGGCGTCCGCATCCACGGTAAAGGAAGTGGCGTCGGTGGCCACGCTGGAAGCATGGGATACCGTATTGGTTGAGGGAACGCCCATATAGGTCATCACCGAAGGATCGCCCATCAGGTGATAGATTTCCCAATAATATTGGATCCTGCTGCTGCCGGCTTCTGTAACAGCCGTATTCCCGCAGAAAACCATGGCGCCGTTAGTAGTATAATGCAGGCTGACCGCTTCGCCGTGATCGTGGAAGGAGCCGTCATAAGCGCCGATGCCGGTTTCCGCATAGGTAGGGCCATCGCCATCGATAGGGCCGTTACCTACGCCCCACCAGTAGTCTTCATCCCAGTAGGTGGAATTAGAACCGCCGATCCAGCCGATGCCGCCTTTGTTTTCCGCTTGCAGCCAGGCTTCGCCGAAACAGGGGGTGCTGTAATCGTCGCCGAAAGTGTTGGACAAACAGCAGTTACCGATACCTAACAGGTATTTGCCGTTGTTGGTCAGGTTGCCGATATCGCTCTGGCTGAACGAGGGATCGGCAGGCCCGGTGTGGCTGCAGTGGGCGGTGTAGTTGTAAAAGCCCACGCCGTCGCTGATAGTCTGCCTGATGTCTCCCGGTGCGCTGGAGCCGTCGGAAGCAGGATACAACCAGACATGGGGAGAAATGCCGTGGGCGGCATTAAAGTAAAGGTTGGTGCCGTAGTTGATCTGGCCATTGCCGTAAGTATCCGCATAGCCGCTGTCAACACCGGAAACCAGTGTCACTTCGTCCAAATAGCTGGGATCGGGCATAGTGTACTGTTCATACATAAGGGTCTTGTCGATCTGGGGCTGCAGTTCGGAAGTGTTCTGGGCGGAGAAGCGGCCGTAGTAGATTTCCGGCAGATCATCGCCGGTGAACTCACAGTACCTCAGGTCGGTGATGTGCGAACCGGCGGAACCGGACCAGGCCGGGATCTGCTGATCGTCACCCACGAATAAAACAAAAGAAGGGGCCGGGTTTTCGGTGTTGTACAGGCCCTGGATATAGCTTTTGATAGCCGCAGTGGAAGAACCGATGGTATCGGTATAACCGGTAATCACGGTAAAACCTTTTTTGGTTTTCCACTGGATGAAGGGCTGCAATTGGGATTCGAACATGCGGTCGGCCACGATTACATACTTAGTGGGGTATTTTACCATATCGGTTTTGTAATACCTGGAGCTGTCATGATTCAGTAACTGCCTTTCCACCGGTTCGAAAAATACAGAATTATAACGTTTCCACATCTTCCTGGTGCGGTTCCAGTTGGCATTCTTAAATGTGATCCTGACAGTCATGGTGCGGTACAGCTTGACCCGCTTTTCCGTAGGATAATATTCCAGCGGTGAGATAGCCAGCCGCCCTATGCGGGTGGCGCGCATGGTGCCCATTATCTCGGCGCCGGCAGCGGGCAGGGAGTATTTTCCCGGGGTGGAATAGACGTCTTCGTTATAAGCGAACTTCACAGAAGCCGGGTCCACCGACTTGGAAAGCGAAGGCTGCACCGGCATCAACGGAAGCGGCAGTGTAATCTCTTTAGCTTTATAGTCTATCACTTTAGCTTTGAGCTTACAGCCGAAGGGGATGCCGATCAGTTTCGCCGCGATGGGCAGCATGGGTTCGCCGACCTTAAACGAACGGGTGAACCCGGGAATCCTTGGTAGTATAAATTTCCCTTGCGGGGTGTTCACTTTAATCAGGTCTATCCGGGCGATATTCATCCGCACGGTAAGACCGTTTTTGTCTTCACTTAGAAGAGTGACGCCTGTTTTACCATTACCTAATTTGATGGTCTTAATTAAAGTCCCGTTGGTATAGTTTCCTGTTGTACCGGCGCCGGCAAGGGCAGCCACGATGACTGCTCCGCCGATTACCAGCAGCAGCATGATTAAAAACCTAAATGACTTACGCATAAAAAACCTCCTTAAATTTGATTTTTATGGTTTTGCACTTATAGGGAAAGTGCGCGTTGATAAGCATGTCTTTTTTTAACCAATTGTCGATTGTTCTCATATCCCTTAAAGTTTATTATAAAAAAATAAAAAATCAATCCATCATTAGTTGTATTTTTGGTTGTATTTTTAAAAATAATTTCATAAAACTAAAGTTTTATACCACCTTGTGGGAGTGCGTTTGCGTTTCCCGGCCGGTTCATTTTTTACCTCCGGCTGCGAGGGGTAAAAGCTTGTGAAAAGGGATTAAAAGACAGTGGAAAAGGAGTCGTGAAGTGGTGGAAAGGGGGCGGAGGGCAGTGCGGAAGGGTGTATCGGCGGTGCGGAGGGGTCAATGGGCAGCGTGGGAGGGTGAATCGGCAGTGTGGAGGGGTGAATCGGCAGTGCGAAGAGGGTGAATCAGCAGTGGAAAATGGGTCGTGAAGCAGTGGAAAGGGGGTGCTTGGGCCGTGGGAAGGGATAATTGGGTCGTGGAAAAGGGGTCGTGAAGCAGTGGAAAGGGGGTGCTTGGGCCGTGGGAAGGGGTAATTGGGTCGTGGAAAAGGGGTCGTGAAGCGGTGGAAAGGTAGTGATTTTGCATTGGAAAAGTAGAAAAAAAACGGTGGCAAAGGGTAGTTTTGTGGCCGGTATCTTCAATTCGAGCGATAGTTATCCCGCAAATCCGCCCATAAATGAATTAATTCAAACTGCTCCGGGCAAACACTGCGCCGTTCGATTGCCTGTCGTGCCCGGGATACCTTTTCGTCATCGAAAGTAAACGTGATGTTAGTATAATCCGGCAGGTATTTTTCTTGATAACCGTTGACCTCTGTTTCTATTTCTTTTGGAGACATGCCGGTGATATACCCGATCATCATCCCGGAGGGTGATCGCTTGCCATACTCATGAGCTTTACTGTCAAAACGTTTTATGCCGTTTTTTACATAGTTTTCATTAAGAATCCACCCGGGACTGGTAGGCTTGCCCAACCGTTTGCATTCCACATGAAAAGATATTTCGTACTCTTCGTGTGAATTCGCCAGGCGATTCAAGTAATTGCAGGTAAAATCCGGGCGTTTCCTTTTTTTTCCACCTGTCAGTTCCGCTTCGTTCTTCGGTTGAATCGGGCCTTCCAATTTAGGGATTGGTACTTCTATATTTCGAGATTTGAGGAAGTCGAAACAAACACAGCTCAAAATCGGGCAGAGTCTCTCCGAAATGGCGTCTTCATCACCGGAGATAGGGTTCTTTTTCGTTAATTTCTCGAGGGCGATGGAAAATACTTCCAGATATAAATTTTTATGCCTATTCCAGAGTGTTTTAAAAGAGGGAAGCGTGCGTCGTGCCATTAACCGTGCCGTCCTTCTTTTTTACCGGTATCTGTCATGCGCTTGCATAGAGCGGCGTCGGCGTCTTCCCGCGCCAGGCTGCGTGTCCAAAAGCGCCTCTCATTCCGTTTAATAATAATGATACCTCTATCGGTAACGATATGAACCAATCCATCTAATAGGATTTGTGAGGTTCCCATGGGTTGGGGCAGCGCCTCACCGATCTGTTCGAGGATATATTGCCAACTGTCCTGCTGCGGGAGGAGATTCCAGGGATCATCTTTGTCGGCGGGGAAGAACTCTACCGCCACCATATTGCCGTGGGCGCCGGTATGCACCTCCGCCCGCATCTCTTCAGCGTCCCCCAGGTAAACGTTCCAACGCCGGCAAAAGATGTGCACATATTTTTCTATCCAGTCTAAGCCGTTATTTTCCACAGCAGGCATAACGCCTTTGCTGTCAAAGGGCTTGTAAAAAAACGGCAGCGTCACATCGCAGAAATCACGAACCAGGTCTTTTTGTTCTTCATCGAAGCCGTAGAGTTCGAAAACCGCTTCATCCAGTTCGGCTTCCCACTCACAGCGTTTCGCCTCGATTGCTTCCCCGGGAATGCCGCCGGGAGAAAGAATATCCCGCTCCCGCGGCTGGTAATTGCGCAGTTTGTCAACTGCAGCGATGACTTTTTTTGTGGCCGGGTTGGTTTCATCGAGAACCACCGGCAGTTGAAGCAGTTCGTCTTTTAAATGAATGTCATGATGCCAGAGGCCCCAATTTGAAGATGTCATAAAGAAAAAATAACGTGCGGCGGATGACCAGAGAATTCCAAGAATTGTTTTGTACTTCCATTCCTGTGGTGATTCGAGTTTTATTCCAAAAAGTGCATTTGTAAAACAAAAAGGTCCGGCTTCCCAGCGGGCAATTATTCGCCCTTTGTCAGTGGCTTTTTCCTGGATACCGCGCTGCACCAGGAGGCGATTCCCATCATAAATATTTAAATTCCCAAGTCGATATACTTTTTGGGGAGGAGTCGAAAATTCAAGAGAATCATACCTGGAAAAACTGCCGACAACCAAACTCTCAAAGGATTGCAGCGCCCCTGCACTCTTCGGTTTAGACACAATTTCATAACCGCGTCCGCATTTTTCGCGGTCTGCGAATTGCCCCAGCCGTTTTTTTTGTTTTAAAAAACGAAGCAGTTCTCTATCTAAGGCTCTACCGAACCATAACTCTTTCCAAACCGATGAACCGGATAAATCTTCAGCAGACAGGACATTCATATCATACCTTGAAAACATTAGCGATTGTGTCTTCTTGATATTCACCGCCTGTTTTGCCGACCAATAATGTACCGGTTTACCCTGCTGGCTCTCCTTGCGGAAGCATAGGGCAAGAAATGGGGCATTTGCACCTTTAAAGAAAAATTTCCTGACATGAGAGAAATTAAAAATTTCATCGAGACTAACGCTATCAAACCATTCCTTCCTGAATGCCCGGGATGTCGTATTATGCTTGAACAGCACACCGGCGATTACCAGCATCCCGGCTTTTCCCCCTGTTTTTAAGAAATCCAGCGCCCGCCAGAGAAAGGCTTGCGAAGATTCCATATCCCCGATGGGTTTGTTATTCGATTTACACCAATCAACCATTCCTTTGTGACGCGCTTTTATCTCAACATTCGCTTTCGTTCCCGGCGCTCCCCAGGGTGGATTGCCTACCACAATATCGGCGCAGCCTGCGCCGAAACGTTCCTTCCAGGTAGGATTCGACTCTATAATCCGGGTATCGAAAGCATCACCCGGCAGGATGCAGTGGAAATGGTTTGTCGAAGAACCGGTATTTTCAGATGCTACCAGGTTGGGCAGCCTGTTGCCCATTTCGATTTGCCGGTTGATATCCGGTGGATCGAGATAGTGAAGCATGGAAAGGTACAGGCTGAATGCCGCAACCCGGGCCGCTTCCCCGTTGACTTCGATACCTGCGATTTGTTCTTTAAGAATTCGCTTCAACGCAGCGAAGGTAGGCGGCTGTTTGTCCCGGTGCCATTCATAACGCACGAAACGCCGGAATGCCTCCACCAGGAAAATACCCGAACCGCAGGCAGGGTCCAGCACCCGCGGCTTCCCTTTAAGGACGTCCGGGGTTAAAATGCGGGAGAGCACAAACTCCGCCAAAACAGGGGGGGTGTAGTATGCGCCTTCCTGCCGTTTTTTACTATTCTTTTTTTCTTCGCTTGCGGCTTCATGATAGAATTCTTCATAGATGGAACTTATTAAATCCAGGGGAATAATATCGAAACGGTAGGAATAGAAAAAGAGTTTTTGTTGACTGCCCACGTCTCCATACAGTAGGTCCTGTATTAGTGTAAGATTCTCCCCGGTGACGACCTGTTCCTCCTCATCCACACCGGGGAACATATCCCCGTTAAAATCACGGGACAACTGCCTGAACAACGCATAAGTAAAGGTTTTATCCGCAAGTATACGTGGATAATAAGTCGTGTGTTGTGAAAAATCAAGCCCCGGTCTATCGGTAGGGCTGTGCAGCAGGTCCATCCACTCGCTTTTTTGCCCGGCCACATGTTCAAAGTACTCTTTCGTCAATACGCGGCGGTCTTCCAGGTAACGAATGAATATAGACCTTCCTATTAATGCGTGAGCAAAACGAACCTTTCCGGCGGATAGACCGGCATCGATTAATTCCCGGCGGACTGTCTTCAAATCCCTGATAAGGGCTTTGTCGGCACGATTTTTAAGATCGCCAAATCTCTTGTCGGCAAATACGCGCCCCGATTCTACGTGATCACGATGGTATTTTTTCAGCGCCCGGGAAACGTCATGCAGGTTTTGGAGTACATCCAGGTGTTTTAGTTTTTCCCAATCCTCTTGTTTTCGTTCGTCAACCGGTTCTTGGGCTAAGTCGTAAACGGTGATTTCACCGGGAGATGCGAGGAAGAGAAGCCTTGGTCGCGCCAGGCACCATACCCGGTTGAAGGCTTTAACTTTTGCTTTAGGATCAGCGTCACATTCGGCGAAAACAACAACCGGATTATTCCCGACAAAAAAAATCTTTTTTGCTTCGGCTTGTTTTGCAGCAGCCAGCCATTCACCTTTCTCCAACCAGTCTATTTCTTTCGGGCAACCGGTAGGATTGTTTGCAACCGGATGCAAGCTACCGTTTTGGTAGTCAAATTCTTCATATAAAATATCTAAATCTAAACGTCTCATTTTTCCCGGCTAAATAATCCTTATATCGTAATTTCTACAAATCCTCGATAATCGACTGGCTCCCAAAAACCATTTAATAAGAACAAGAGAGATAAAAAAAGAGGAATGATAGAATAATGAAAGAACCCAGGAGAACCGGGCATTCAATCATTATTCCCGATTCCCGAAAATTTATTATAACATATATAGATTAGGGATAGCAATATAATTTTTTGTAAGTGTTCAATTTTGGAAAAATCTAAGATAGACTTGCCTCCGGCGGCCCCACGCGCGTGGGGTGGCGTTAAGCCGCTGCGCGGCAGGTCCCTGCCGG
>JAGLSW010000795.1 GCA_023135565.1 Candidatus Aminicenantota bacterium
TTTTCCCGGAACTGAATAGTTACCTTTTTTTTAGTTGCTGCATCGGTGCACTCATGGTATAATTATCCAGGAGGTTTCAATGAAAAAGGTAATTTTGGTGTTTTTCTTTGCAGTGTTAATGGTAATGGCGGTGACTACCGCGAAAATCGAGAGCGAGGAGATAAAACCAGTGAAAACTAAAGACAATCTACCGGTATTTACACTCCCTGAAACCGGCGAGTCCGATATTGTTGTGCCGGCGCAGGGGGAATTCTTCATCAGGATAAAATCCAATATCACGACGGGATATAGTTGGGAATTGGCGCAGCCCTTAGATAAAAACAGGGTTAAATTTATCGGTAAAGTGGATGAAGACGAAGAAGGGGAAGAAGATGCCCAGGGCAGGAAGTTGTTAGGCGCCCCCGGTTTCGAAACCTTAAAATTCCAGGCCGGCGAACCCGGCAAAGGAGCGATTCTTTTGAAATTGGTGCGTCCCTGGGAAAAGGGCGTGGAACCCATAAAAAAGCACAAAATCAACATAGCAGTAGAGTAGAGCAGCGCCCCCTCGATATGCGCGGTTAATTTCCCAACTTTCCTCTTTTTTCTTTTGCCGGTCTTGACAAACCACACCATTTCCAATAAGATAGAACCATGCCGGAAAAACAATTAAAACAAAATAATAAAAAATATCAAAAACCGAAACGAATCTTCGAGTCTTCGGGTTCCGTCGTCCCGGAACAGGCTTACTACGTGCCTTTAGATAATGTGATCAATTCCTATAAACAGGAAATTAAAACCATGGTGGACCAGGGGCGCTACTTCTCTATGTTTGCCCCCAGGCAGAGCGGCAAAACAACCTTCCTGTACCATTTGTTCAAAGAATTGCATAAAGATCAAATGTATGCGGCTGTGTTATTGAACTTCCAGAAATACAGGACAATAAGCATAGAACAATTTTACGCCCAAATTCAAAAATACCTCTATAGGCAGTTAACCGACCGCTTGACTGCTCTAAATTGCGAAAAATTGGACGAAATCACATCTTTCTTAGATCAGCACCGGTTAACCGACCATCTCTCTTTCGGCGATTTGTTTGAAAAATTAAACCGGATCATCGAATATAAAAAAATCGTCATCTTTATAGATGAGTTCGACGGCATCCCCCGGGAAGAATTGGAAAATTTCTTAACTACGTTGAGAGATTTGTACCTGGAATATAAAGGAGTAAAACAAAAAACCCTCTACTCCGTCGGCCTGATCGGGATCAGGAATATTACTAAACTCATCGTGGGCGGGGTGTCTCCCTTTAATATCGCCGACCAGGTGGAACTGCCTCCCTTCTCCTTGGAAAACCTTCACGACCTCTATGCCCAATATACAACCGAGACTAATCAACCTTTTAGCGAGGCAGCAGTAAAAAAAGTCTACGAGGCGACCGCGGGCCAACCCTGGCTGGTCAATCGCCTGGGCACTATACTGACCCTGGATATCAAACCCGGCACTATCGAGCCTATCGAAGAACAGGATGTAAACAAAGCAGTACGGCGGCTGTTGAGAGAAAGAAACGTTCATTTCGACAACCTCTATGAGAAAGCTAAACTATACAAAGAAACCTTTGTTAAAATCGTATTCGATCATGTCACATATAACCCCGATGATGAAGATCAAACATGGTTGGAGCAGTATGGTTTGATAAAAAATAAAGATGAGAAAGCGGTGGTCGCCAATCATATATATAAAGAGAGATATATCGGGACTTTTTTCCATGAAGCGAAAGTGCCGGAAGACCTGTCGATAACTTCCCATTCTTTACCTGACGGCAAACTCGATATGGAGAGGATTCTCCTCGATTTCGAGCAGTATATTGCGCAGATCGGGGTAAGAGCGCTTTACAGCAAAGATAAACCCTATGAAAAAACCGGTCAATTCCTGCTGACAGCCTGGCTTTACCAATTTGTAAGAGATGGGGCCGGAGATTTGCGTTATGAGGTGCCCAGCGGCTTGGGAAGAATGGATATCCTATTAAGTCATCGAGGCAGGAAATACATCATAGAAACCAAAGTCAATCGCCGCAATCTCTCCCGGACGCTTAACGAAGGAATTAAACAGGTAGCGGGTAAATATCTTGCCACAGAGTCTGCTCATGAGGGGTATTTAATTATTTTCGATGCCCGAACGCCGGTGGGCGAAGAGTGTGAACCGCAGTATCACCAGGTGGGGAAAAAAAAGGTTACCAGTTTTGTTATTGCTGTCGGTCGCAGTGATTAAAACGGGCACAGCGGCGACAAGTAAAAACAAAACAAAGATAGTTACTTTTTTCTCGTTTGCCTTTTGCCGCGGATCCTGGTATGATAACCCCTGCTTTTAACGAAATCTTATCTTAGGAGTAAAACATGAAAAAAGGAATTATTATTACTTTAACCTGCCTGACTCTGCTGGCCTGGAACTGCAGCAAATCACAGGATAAAAAATCCGCTTTCGAGACCGAAAAACAAAAAGCCGGCTACGCTGTGGGCTACGATCTGGCCTCCAGTAGCGGCATTAAAGAAATCGAGAAAGAGATCGATGTCGATACCTTAGTGCAGGGCTTCACCGATGCTCTAAAAGGGCGGGAAGGCAAAATAAACAAAGAAGATCGACAAAAATTTATGGAGGAGTTCCGAAAAGAAATGAGCGACAAAATCAACGCAGAAAGAAAAGAACAGGATGATAAAAATAAGCTGGAAGGCGAGAATTTCCTTAAAGAAAATGCCCAAAAAGAAGGCATTAAAACCACAGCCAGCGGCCTCCAATACGAAGTCCTCAAAGAGGGAACCGGCGCTGCCCCCAAAGCCACCGATAATGTAACAGTACACTACAAAGGAACTTTATTAAATGGAAACGAGTTCGACAGCTCTTTCAAAAGAGGAGAACCGGCCGGTTTCCCTCTCAATAAAGTGATCAAAGGTTGGGGCGAAGGGCTGCAGTTGATGAAAGTAGGCGCTAAATACCGCTTTTTTATTCCTTCCCAACTGGCCTATGGAGAAGCCGGCGTGTCCTCTATTCCGCCCAATTCCGTACTTATTTTCGAGATCGAACTGCTGGCTATCAATTGATCTAAAGAGTTCTCCTGAGACCCTCTGAGTTCTCCCGATCTCTAAATGATCTTAATCAGAACATCGTGCCGCGAAAACCTTCTCTCCGAAGGCGCCGTAACCGAAACAGGAAACTCCAACTTACTCAAATACCCTTCATAAAGAAGCTCCTCATCTATAAATACCTGCAGCAAATGAGCCGATTTCATTTTTTCTTTCTCGTAAAGGGTGTCGGCAAAAACGATCTCGAGATTCTTTTTATCGTTTAGATAAACGGTTTTGCGCAGCCTAAGGGAAGCCAGTTCGATAAACCGGCTGCCGGTAATTAAAGCTAACTGCTGCTCTTTATCTTTATCCTCTCCAGCGTCCTCGGGTCCGATCACCTGTTCGATTTGTTTTACCCGCCAATAGAATTCGGGGCCTGTGACTTTACTGCGATTGATTTCCGCCAATACATCCAACGCCCGGGTAAGCAGCCGGGAAGATATATACGCATCGGTAAGCAGCAGTAACACATCGGTATAAGCCTTCAGGTGCTCTTCTTTAACAACAACGATAGACTTAATATATTTCTCTGTGTCTTCAATCACAGCATCATATCGACCGGACTTAAAGTCGAGCATTTGCTCGATATAAAAAACCCGGATATTCGCTGCTTTGAGATCGAAATACTTCTCCCGGTTCAAAAAATCGCTAAAATCATTGATCTCACTCACGGAGGATATATCATTAACAAAAGAGAGGACGAAATCCTCGAGAGCAGCCAACTGCCGGGGACCTTTTTTCCAATCCTGCCGGGCAAAAAGCAGCTCCAGGATATCTAATTTCAACTGTTTCTTAAATTCCGAACTACTTTCCCGTTCCGCTTTGTTAACCGGGGCGAAAAAAAGATAACCTGCTATCTGACTTTCTAAGTTCTTTAGAATTGCCTTAAAATCCCGCAATAGATCCGGCCCCTGCGCCAGCCGTAACTCTTGATAACGCTCCTTTAACCTGACCAGAGAAAAAACAGCGTATTTTGTGAGAAACTCTTGCCGTGCCGCCATCTCTATCTCTAATCGACCTAATTTCCGGGCCACATCCCGGTAAAACCGGGGCCTTTTTTGTAATATTTCCCGGAAAAGCTCCACGTCCCTACAATACAATGCCCAGGTGTCTACGAGAGTATGAAAATCTTCATTCTTAATTTTTTTAATCCTCTTACCTAACAGTTGAGAAGTAAAACTCCTGTCTGCGGCGGTCAAATGGGGCCACAAAGAGAGCAGCAGCGTCAGGGTATTCATACTTACCTGGGGGTCGTTCCAACGGATCAGGGCTGCTCTTTTAAAAGTTGCCACAGCCATGCTGAAGCCGGTAAAATCGCTGGATTTTTGCGCCAGGTAAGCTTTCCCTAAATAGAGATAGCCGTTGTAATAGAGCATATTGCTGCCGATCGCTTTTTTTATATGATGGATGCTTTTTTCCAACAGCAGCGTGCCGGTGGCATCTTCACTCTCTTCTAAGAGGACATAACCGTATTCAAGCAGCGGTTTCGCTTCCATGGGGGAAAGCAGGGCGCTTAACTTAAGGAAATCACTTCCCGCCTCTTCCTTACTCCTGCCGATGCTGAAAAAAATATGGGATAGCAATTGCAGCATAAAAAAAAGAACCAGTACGGTCAAAGCAATCCTGACCACTGTCCCGTTTTTAAGCAGGGAGTCATCATAGTCTCTAAAAAATCCCCCGCCTAACCGGCTCATTTTCTAACCTCCCCCCTGTGCTTGCTCTCACAGCCGGCTATTTGTACTCCTAAAACCAATACCAGGACAAAAACAAACACATTGGCCGGGATATGGAGAGAAAAATCAAAAATAGAATGAAAAGCGGCGGCAAATATACTGGAAATAATGCCGATGCCTACCATTTTCATCCCGGGATGCCGCCGGTTCGTCCACATTTTGAAGATAGAGAAGATCATCATGCCGATTAAAGAGAAAAAAAGCAGGCTGCCTGCTGCACCGCCTTCGGCTCCTGCTTCTAAGTAATCGTTATGGGCATGGGTAGACCAACCTCCGCCTTCATCCCGGTCATAGAGAAAATAGGCGTAGCGGTAAGTGCCGAACCCGGTGCCGAAAACCGGGTAGTCGCTCATCATGGACATGGTGGCAGGCCATCTTAAAAAACGCCCGGCATTCTCGAACTTAGTGCTTAAAAATTTATCCGCCGTGGTCTGGATACCGAAAAAAATAGCCACCGCGGTTATACCGATAAAAAAGAGTTTCAGTTTCTGTCTCACTACCCGGCTGCGTCTCAGGTAAAAAGAGAATTGCGCAAAAACCATAAAAGACAGGACCAGGGTCAAAATACCGGCCCGGGAACCGGTAAGAACTAAGGCGCTGCCTAATAGCAGCACGGCAGCAAAATAAGCCAGTATTCTCTTGCTTTTTTCATCGAATGCGGAAATAAGTTTCTCTCTCAGGCTGCTCCCGGGTTCAAAAAATCGCAGTTCTAAGAAAAAGAGCACCAACACTAAGGGCAGTATCATCTCTAAATAAAAAGCAAAATGGTTGGGGTTGCCTAAAGTGCCGGTTAAAAAACCTGCCTGGGGATCATTTTTGGGGATCTCATAAAAAAAGAGGAAAAAATTCCGGCTCCCGGACAGGTGTTTGATCAATCCGAAGAACGATTGCAGTACGGCAGAAAGGACCAATGTACGCAGCAGGGTAAAAATCTCTTTTTTACTAAACTTTAGATTCGCCGCTACCCAAAAAAAGAGGGCAAACACCAAAAATTCGGCTGCAAAGATTAGGGTTTCAAAGGGGACTAAAGAGATGGGGTGCCAGGAGGGCGCCGTGTCTTTAAAGAGGGTCAGGTTACGGGCCGCGCCGGGAGAAAGGATTTTAAGCAAGAAAAAGGGCAGCGGGATCGATTGCAGCAGCAGGAATCCTAAGAAAGCATAAAAAAGCCGACGGATTGTTTTTTCGTGAAGGAAACGCACCTGTAGTTCGGAGCGGGACAGGGCATAGAGGGAAAAGGCCAGCAGGAGAAGGTAAAATAGGGGTGAAAAAATCCTGCCCACACAGCCGAAAGGTAAAGGCGACAGGAGGATTAACATTTGCAGGAAGGTAATAGGGGTATTGTTTTTCATTTTAGCATTCCACGGAGGAAATCGACAAAAGTACTTTTTTTGCCCGGTTCTACCATGGGGCCGATGTCGGGTATGGCATTGTTGTTTACGATAGCCAGCGGGATTCCTTCTACCAGCATATCGATCTTATGTTTACCCAGGCTGGATAATTTTTTGTAAAGGAAAGATAACCCGGGGCTGCGGTTACCGGGATCGTGACAGTCTGAAGCGATGACGTGCACCATATTATACTTTAATAGTTCGATAGCCGCGGCATAAGCGGCGGAACCGAAACTGCCCCGCAGGCTGCCGGCGTCGATTTGCGCCAACGCTCCTACCTGGAGGAGCTGGTAGAGAATAAGCGGATCATGCCGGAATACCGGGCTGCGCTCAGGATGGCATATGATGGGGATAAAGCCGTCGCTTACCAGGTTAAAAATATACTCCCGGCTGCCGGGAAATACCACGGCCGGGGGAAATTCCAGCAAGAAATAATCGCTGTCGTTTATGGTGAGGAGGTCTTTATAGGTTTTGAGTTTTTCCCTTAAATCGGATACGAAAAAAACTTCCGCCCCGGGGATGATTTCCATGCCTATTTGCAGCTCCGCCGCTTTTTTTTTCAATTCAAAAAAACGGCGCCGGTACTCGCCGAGATCGCTGAACTTGCTCACATGACTGAACACATGAGGAGTGGCCACCATTGCTTTTACGCCGTCGGCCCGGGCCACCTTCAAAATTTTCAAAGCCTCGGTGGTGGACGAAGCACCGTCGTCAACCCCGGGAATTATGTGAGTGTGGATGTCTATCATGGTTTTTTGTTTTAATTGCGGACTGCCGCGCTGCGACCTACAGCTTCCGGTTCTTCTTTATATTTATACCCGTAGCTGTAGTAATAATCGTACCCATAACCTTTTTTCTTACCGGCTGCTTTATTCAAAACCACACCTATGGTGCGTACATTAAATTTATTGAGTTCCTCCAGCGCTTTTTCAACCGCATTCCTGTGGGTTTTACCGGCCCAGACCACCAGCATCATGCCGAATGCATGCTGGCCTAAAAGAATCGGGTCCACGATGCCCACTAAAGGCGGTGTGTCGATAAAAATAAAATCCACCTTCTGCATCAGCTTTTTCAGTGTGGTGTCCATCACTTCAGAGTCGATCAACTCCGCCGGGTTGGGGGGAGGAGGGCCTGAAGGAACCACAAAAAGATTGGGGATATCGGTTTTTTGCAGGATCTCGGTAAGTTTGGCATTGCCCACTAAGTAAGAAGAGAGTCCTAAAGAATTCTTGATTTTAAAAATTTTGTGTATCCTGGGCTTGCGCATATCGCCGTCGATGATCAGTATCCTTTTGCCCAATTGGGAAAAAGAAATGGCCAGGTTGATGGTAGTGGCCGTCTTCCCTTCCGAAGGCTGGGCGCTGCTGACGCTGACTATTTTCGGCGATTTCTCCGGGATGGAAAGTAGTATCGAGGTGCGAATGGTGCGATAGTTCTCAGAAAAGTGAGATTCCGGGTCTATAAAATTGATCCGTTCTATATCCCTTTTTATATCGGGGTTCTTGTCTTTTGGTTTTTTATTTTTACCGCTGCCGTAACCGTAACCGTAATAAGGATTATAGTAAGAAGAGTTCTGCAATTTGGCGTCCGTCGAAGGTATAATACCCAGGGCAGGGACTTTCAGGATAGTTTTGACATCTTCCGGGTCTTTGATAGTCCTGTCTAAATAATCCACTAAGAATATCAGGCCGAAGCCGAGAAAAATTCCCAGCATGAAAGCCGATAACAATATCCTTTTTGCTCCCGCGTCTATAGGCTTGCCGGGAACTTCCGCGCTATCTATTATTTTGATATTGCTGGTCTCGACTCCATCCAACTGGGACGAAAGTTTGGACTCATTCTTCTTGCGCACTAAAAAATTCAACAGCGAACGCTTATTCTCTACTTCGATACCCAGGGTTTTATAGTAGATGGCGCTGGAATTGCTGCTGATCATCAACCCTTTCTGCTGGTTCAACAAGTTCAACAGCGATTCTTCCTTTTTTTTGGCCGATTGGAATTCGCTCCTGACCTCTTTTAAGGTCTTCCCGGCAACATCTCTTGTTTCTTCCCCGATGCGCCGCTGCAGCGTATCCATCTGGGATTTTAACTGCGTCATTTCCGGGTAGGAACTCTTGAAAATCTGGGACTTCTTTTTATACTCCCCTTCTAAGGTAGAATAGGTGTTTTTTAGATTGCTGATCAACTGGTCTTTTTTCACCTGGGGGAAATTTCCATAACTCATCCCCTTTAATTCCTGGTACACCGCTTCTTTGTTGACCCTGACGATCTGGGCGGCGGTATAAGCTTTATTCAAATCGGAAAACTTCTCGACATCGGTGCTGTCCTCCCTGGAGACATAGAATAACTCTTTACGTTTCCCATAAGTTTGCATCTCCTGCTCTTTTTGGGAGAGGTTATCCCTCAGATTCTCGATCTGCTTGGTGATGTAATTAGCCGCATTGCTGGAGGATTGGGATTTTATATGTAAGTTGAAATCGATGAACTTATGGAAAAGTATATTGACAGACTCAGCCGCTGCCCGGGGATCGGTGGATTTGTAACCCACCTCCACCAGCCGGGTAAACTCTAAGGGTTTGACTATCGGGCCCAGGATAAAAAACTCCGCGTCATCCTTCTTTAAAGCACTGCCCGTGGGCGAAGATTCAAAGCCCGCCTTCACGACTTTCGCCAGGGAACGGCTCTGCAGTATCCTGATCTGGGTATTAAAATACTCATTCCTGTACCCATAAGAAATGGGTCTGCTGTCGAACATAATTGCGTTACGGTTCTCCGGTTCGATCATCAAAAGCCCGAAAGCTTCGTAAACCGGCGTTTTGGTGGATAAATTTATGTAAGCCGCCGCTACTATAATTAGGGTAATGATGATCACGATATGAAGCCTGGGTTTAATGATTCTCCAATATTTCTCTACATGGAATTTATCATCTAACATCGATAGAGAACCTTTATCGCCGGGCGGCTCGGTATTTTGGAAAGTTTCGTTAACGCTCATTTCGACTCCTATAAAATGCTTTCCGGCACATGCACTATATCGTTATCCTGTAAGACAAAATCAGGTCTGCCGCCTTTGAGGATTTTTTTCACATTCACCTTAGTTTTTATTTCTTTGCCGCTGACAGTGCGTGTAACCATAACCGCTGTTTTACGGGCCCGGTCAGCGAACCCCCCAGCCTGGGCAATGACTTTGAGGAGTGTTACCGGCCCGCTTTTTTTCACTTTGATATGCCCGGGCTTCTTAACCTGGCCGAATACATAAATATCGATGAAGCGATCTCCCGGTATGTTGATGATATCTCCGGCCCGCAGGGGAATATTTAGCCTGGGGTCGCCCTTGACCATCAAATCATCTAAGTCGATGGCAAGAGACCTGCTTGAACCGCTTTTATACTGGCGAATAATAATAATGCGGTCCGACGCCGCCTCGCTCAGCCCCCCGGCGGAAGAAAGCACTTGCAGGAGCGTTTGCCTGCCGATCAGTTCATAAGTGCCCGGTTTTCCCACCTCGCCCATCACCGATACCGTATTGCTGTGATACTCCTGTACAAAAATCGTCACCTGGGCATTGCGCAGGTATTTTGCTTCTAACAGGCGGGCCAATTCTCTTTCCAATTGGAAACGGGTTAAGCCGCGGGTCTCGATCCTGCCTAACAGCGGCAGGGTAATCGTTCCATCAGCCGAAATCCGCACCGTAATATTTAAGTCCGGTACATCGAAAACAGTAATTTTGATCAGGTCTTTAGGCCCCAATTTATAGGAAGCGTCTTTGCTTTCTCGAGCAGGGAGAAACAGGCAGGCGCCTGCCAGGAACACAAAGATCAATAATATAACGATTCTTTTAGAATTCATGGATAAGATAACCTCCGATAAAATCATTGCTGCGAATAAAATCGAGCACACTGGAATCCGCCCGGAACACCCGGTACTCGATGCCGATACCCATTTTTTTAAAAACTCTCAAGCCTAAGGAAAGGGCAGTCGTATAGAAATTATCCTGCCTGGATTTATCGCCATCGGTTAAATACTCATAGGTCAATCTACCCACCCGGTACCTGCAGCCGATTTTTATATTCCGGGTCACATAGAATTCGATGAGGGTTCCGGTTGTTTTTTCATTATAACTCTGGTCCGTGCTCCAGTAAGAATAGAAATTGTTAATTAGGTAATCGAGATGCACCCGGAACCTTCTAAATAGACGGGCTGTAACTTTTCCCGAACCGAAAGGTTTGGTATAATCCCGGAAAGTAGAATTACCGGCTTTAAAGCTTTTAAGACCGTATTCCAGCGAGCCCTTGATTTTCCCGATCTCCGGGAATTCCACCCCGACAGATATCTGCCGGCCGATACCGTCCCTGAGAATTTCATAATCGAAATTGTATTCATAATATTCGAAGTTTAAAAACAGGCGGGTGCGGGAGAAAATGATCCTATTTAACCTGATACCTGCGTGCAGTTCTTCCCGGTTAAGAGAGCGTTTCAAGTCGTATTGGCCTAAGTAATTCTCTTCGAAGAGTTCTATCCTGTCCAATTTAATATAGCCGTTAAAGAAAAGGCTGGTGTATTTACCGAAATCTATCGAGAAAAGGTGTCCCCGGGTGCGTGTCCTGATATAGACGCCGAATTCAGAAGTGGGTCTTCCTTTGATATAATCTTCGTTAAAACGGTACTCCAGGTTGAATTTTCCCACGTAGGTGTAAATCGACGCGGCCAATCTATTGCTAAAAGCCCGCTGTTCTATATTATCGGCAAAAAAAGAATAATAAGGATTCTCATTTATTTTCAGTATGAAGCGGTTCCCTAAAATAGACGACACTTGTAGGTCCAGGCCTAAGTCGGCGGTCCAGTCCGGTTCTTCCAACTCGTCGTAATAAAAAATATTGGATGTATACCCCAGGTTTTCTAAAGTCAAGGTGGGTCTGAGATAGAGGAAGCTTATTCTTTTCCAAACGCCATCGACTATTTTTTCTTTCATTTTGAAGAAATTTTCGCTGTATAGAGTTGTCGTCCCTATTACGCAAATAAGCAGCACGAAGAGGCGATATACGTTCTTTTTATTCATAGGTTTATATTATATAGCGGATTGTGTTTTTTTTCAACCCCGCGGCGCGGGCACCCCTGGCGGGCACCCTATGAGGGGCTTTTGGTTAACAAAAAGTCGTAAATATCCATTAGCCGGGTACTGCGCTGCTCGCGGCGGCCGGGGTTTTTTTACCCTTCTTTTTATAAAGCAGTTCGAAAACTTCCCGCGGGAGTATTTTTCGTATTATTTTTTTCCGGTTTTTCTTCAAATATTTGTTTTCTAAATGGAGATGATCCACAAAATTTTCCGGGCTAAGATAAATTATATTCTCGAAATAACCGGTAAAAATTTTTCCGAGTTTGTAGACTGGAATTTGTTTTCTCATCCTCTCCCAATCCCGGGTTCCTTTTTTTCGATCCTGTAAAACCGGGGGAGAGATTAGGACTAATTTTATTTTGTTCTCTTCACACAGTGCAGCTAACTTTTTTAAATATTCGATGGCTGTAGGAGAAAGAGCGCCCCACTGACCTTTTTTTTTGGGCACGGTAAAATCAATATCGGAAAAACAGGCGGCTGCTTTCACAAAGGGAAAAATAACAAAATGTGCTAATTGTTTTTTGTTAATTTTTTTTAATATTGTTTTAGAGAGAAATTTCAAATTTTCAAAAGTATAAAAGGGCTTCATGACGTTTTGATATGTCTGCGACCGTTCGAACTGTAAGGCTAACACAGTGGGTACGCAGGCCAGGACGATAAATTTTAAATGTTTATTCTTTTTTACCGCATTGCAGGCGAGGATATAATGGCCCACAGTTAGGCAGCCGCCGTTGACAGTCAGGGAAGAAGGCATCGTCTTGCGGGGGAAAAGCTGCCCTCCCACACTGTCTCCCAGGATAAGAATTTTTCCCGGGATCTTTTTTTTGCTTTTTTTTACTATCGCATTTAAGCGCCCCCAGCTCAACTGTTTTGAAAGATGAGGGGAATTAATAATAAAATATCCCAGGATGTTTAAAACCAGGAAAGCGACAATCATAAAAACGATGGCTTTCAAAACAAATCTTTTCATTTCGATATTTCCTCCGTTAAAAGCGGAAATAGATAAACTCTTTTATATCGAATTTACCCCAATAAACGATTAAAGATAACAATAACATGTAGCAGCACCATCTTAAGAAAAGCGGCTTTTTACGAAACCAGCCGGTTATGTCTTCCCGGCGCTGCACGAGCTGCGCAAGTTCCATTATTAAAATCGCAATCCCAACTTTGTTAAAAGTAAAAAAAGTCACCCCTAATCGAGTTATAAGGTTTCTTAAAGGGACAATATCGAAGTTGAAGAAAAACGATATTACCGTCTTGCTGAAAAAATCCCACAGCCCCACATGTAAATGAGAAATAATGTAAAATGCATCGGAAATCGAATTTGCCCTGAAGAATATCCAGGCAAAAGTCACCAGGGAAAACGTAACAGAAACTTTTAAAAATTTATGGAACCGGGGTAAACGTTTCAACTTGATCTTTTTTACGATTTTTTTCCTCGACTTTTTTGTGGTATACGAAAAAATCAAAAACAAACCGTGCACCGCCCCCCACAAAACGAATGTCCATTTCGCCCCATGCCAGAGTCCCCCTAAAAACATGGTAACGAACATACCTATCACATATGCCCAGGTTTCCGGTTTCATTTTTAGCAGCAGCGGTTTTTTGATTTTTCTTACCGACGCATATGCGATAGGCAGGAAAAGGTAATCCCTGAGCCAAGTTGAGAGGGAAATATGCCAATTGTTCCAGAACTTAGTGATGGATTTACTGCTGTAAGGAGAATTAAAATTATTCATCGACTTAAAGCCTAAAATTCGCGATAAGCCGACGGCAATATCCGAGTACCCGGAAAAATCGCAGTAAACCTGGAAAGAAAAAGCCACTGTGGCAGCGATCAACGGTACGCCGGAATATTCGGTTACATTATCATAGACATTATTAACTATTACAGCCAGTTGGTCGGCTATAACCAACTTCTTAAAAAAGCCCCAGAGCACCAAACGAAAACCGCCGGTTACCCTTTCGTAGTCGAAATCGACTTTTTTCTTCAATTCGGGGATAAAATTGACGGCCCTGTCGATAGGCCCTGCCAACAACTGCGGGAAAAACGAAGTATAGAGCGCGAAGTAACCTAAGTGTTTTTCCGTTTTCAGTTTGTCATTGTAGACGTCCAAAAGGTAGCTCACCAGTTTGAAGGAATAGAATGATATGCCGATTGGAAGAATAAAGTCGAAAGGATCGAATTTTAAATTTTTGGAGAAAAGCCCGGCAGCGGCCTTTAGGGACTCTCCTAAAAAATCGAGATATTTAAAAACAAACAAAGCCGAAAGCCCGGCTGCGAGTCCCGCGATCAAGAGCAGTTTCCGGGTGCGTTTCGAGTCTGCGGAGTTTAGTTTAATGGCGATGAAATAGATAATAAGCGTAGGGAGAATTAACAATGGCAGGAATGCTAATTTATAGTAGCCATAGAAAAAATAGCTGGCGGCAAGAAGCAGTGTCCACCTGAATTTATGCGGAACAGAGAAGTGCAGGAAAAACAATATCCCAAAAAACAAAAAAAAGTCAAAAGAAGTAAATATCATAGCTCACCTATTTTTATTTTGTAATTATAACCGAATCTCGCACAAAAAATCAAGTTTGAAACGACAGCCCTCTTATCCCCAAAAGAGTTTAAATTATAATGGAAGTATCGACAGGGTAATTCTATAGCGCTCAGATAAATTG
>JAGLSW010000796.1 GCA_023135565.1 Candidatus Aminicenantota bacterium
CGCTGCCTCTTGCGGCGAAGCCGCTCATCGCCTCCCCGTGCGTACGGGGTTTAGAATCAAAAGCGCTCCCATGCTGCGAAGCAGCTTATTGGCTCCCCGCACTGCGGGTCTCGCGGGCAGTCCTGACCAGCAGGTAAGCAATCAGAACCAGCCCGGCAGCCAATACTACGAAAAATAAAGCCATCACCCCATACTGCGTGTTCCCGGAAACAACCGAAAACTTTTCTGCGAACGGCTTTAGATACAGGCCGCGAATAAAATTCCTGATGAACACGAAAATAACCAACCCGGCGGTAAATAACAGCGCGGCGCCTACGATCTTCTTCTTGAAATTTAAGAAACCGGTCAACAGCAGAAGCAGCAGGAAAACCACCACCAGTCCCAACCAAAACACACTGCCGCCGAAGAGCACTTTCTTGATCTCCGCAGGAAGAGTAAGCACAAAATAAACGAACGCAGGTACGGCCAGCAGCGCAAAATACCCCGACACCGCGGCTGCGAAATTAAATCCTAAGTTCGCTTCTTTCTCCTTATTCTTGATCTTGTAAAACAGGGCGGTAAATACCCCGCCAATGGCAATAAACAAAAAAATGTAGAATATAAACCGGGGCCAAAGGGTGGCTTCCGAGAGGTTCAGGTTCATACCGTTTAAACTTGAAAAGTAGGCTTTCCACCTTGCCGGTACCATCATCAAGGTGTTCACATTGACCAACATAAAAGCGATCCAACCCAGGATCACCGTAACCGCCACCGCCAACAAGCTCTTCTTCCGCGGGCTGCTCTCCTTCTTAAATACTATATAGTAAGCCGAATAATACCCGGCGATCAACAGTAAAACAAGCATCAGCCAGGGTATGCCGATAACGATAGAGGCAGTATAGAAAAAATTACCGTACAACACCTGGATGAACAACAGCGGGGCAACACCGAGATTCACGGCAAAAGCAATAGTAAAAGGTAGGGTTTTCGACATACGGCTGCCGAAAAGTTTCCAGTTCTCGTCTTTCCTGCCCCTGATATGTCCCATGACGGCAAAAAGTGCGATACCGAACATGATGCCCACTCCCAATAGATGAAGAAAGTAGGTCAGGTAAGAAAGAAAAGAAAACCACCCGGATGCCACCGGTAAAGGATCAGGGTTGGGGATTATATTTAATAAGTCGTTCATTTTTCCCTCCTCGTTAATTCTAAAAGATACTGGGCTAATGCCTTCTTCTCTGCATCACTGCCTTCGAAAGCAGGCATGTCTTCGTTCAGTTCATCGAGCTTGCCCAACATGTCGAGAATCTTTTCGATATTTTCGTAATTTTTCAGTTTGGGGCGCACGGCATTGTCGCCGTCGATCTCATGACAGGCGGCGCAGTAGTCTTCGAAAACTTTTTCTCCGGGAAAAGCCGGCGCCGGCGCGGATTCGGGCGCAGGCTGCGTTTCCCCGGCCGGCACGCCTTTGTGGGAAACCGCATATAGCCACTTACCGAGAGCCGCTCTTTCCACATTAGTGCCCACGAAACCGGGCATAAAGCCGGTAATGCCGGGTAGGGCGCCGATACTACGAATAATCTTTTTTTGATCCCAGTCTTTTAAAACGCCATAAATGTTGTTCTTGATGCCGCCGGTATGGCAGGCGGAACACTCGATACGGAATATCTCTTCCCCGGCCTGTAATTCATTCCCGGCCTTTACTTCTTTGGTCTGCACCCATTTGGCATAGGCCAGGACAGACCGGTCTTGCAACTCTTCATGCTGTGTTTTCGTTAAACCCGAAACGTACATATAATCCGCTATAATAAAAGGTTTCCGTCCCGCTTCGCGGATAAATTCAAAAGCGCCGAAAAAAACGAATATGGCCAGCAAAGTCACAATGGACCAGGTGAAATTCAGTTTTTGCGCTTTCCAGAGAATGAACAAAAATAGCAGCAGCAAAAAAAGCCCCAGGCTGATGACTAGGTGAATTAAAGATTTGTACATGATGGAAGAAGCGCCGCCTATCCCCTGCTGCGCCGTTTCGGGAAGAGAAAAATAGTACCACAGCAGTGAGGGAATCATACCTGCCAGCGAAAGGAGAATCCATTTGCCGTTGTACCTGACCATGGATTTTTTTTCTTCGCCTTTTAGTTTTTTGGCAGCGGTGAGCAGGGCGTAGCTGCCGGCCAGGGCAAAACAGAGAAACGTCCTGAATACTAAAGAAGGCCAGAAGGTAGGATTAAACATCCCGTCCCAAAAATTCTGCGTCTGCAGCCATTTCCCCGGGGTCATCATGAACGCAAGAATAGCATTGATGATGAACAGGGACGCCCAGGCAGCGATGAAATAAACCCAGGCGATGAACAGGTGCGTCTTTTCCGAAATTTTCTTAAAGGTGTAAAAATAGAGAAAAGCGGCCACGATCTCGATGACGAAAAAGACCCACTCGATGGCCCAGGCAAAAACAAAGGAATGAATTAGCGCCGAGGTGCCGCTGGGGTTGATAAGGGCGATGGTAAACCAGATACCCACCCCGGTCATGGCACCGAAGACCATGGTCAGCAGCATAAAAAACTTAGCATGTTTTTTGACATAGTCAACGATAAATTCTTTTTTCTCCCTGTAGGCTTTTTTCTCTGTCAGCACCAACCAGAGACCGCCGCCAACGGCAAAATGGGAAACCACCACATGGACGATTGCCATTACAGCAATGACCATAGAGCCTCCCACTGCCGGGATGTACCAAACCGGATAATTCATTTTACCTCCTTAAATAGCTCGATATTTATTATAACGAAATAATTATAACAAAATAAAATTTAAGTCACAACATATTTTTTGGTAACTGTTCAGTTCCGGGAAAAACGGGTTGAACAGCCCGGATACCGGTAGGGGCGAAGGGCCTTCGCCCAAAATTTGTTGAAACTTTAATGAAAGATGAGCACCGCTCGCCCTACAAAAGTGCGGCCTTTGTTTTTTTCCAAAACTGAATAGTTACAGAGTTCGCTCTTGACAAAAACTCGTTTTTGGCATATATTGTATTTTGTAACCGTTACAAATATGGTTTTTTTTAAAACACAGGATTTGAATTATAGAGGCCGATCATATGAAACAAAGGATAGAAGATGTAGGCGAATTCTTAAAGGAAAACGGGATAAAGCCATCTTACCAGAGGATCAAGATTTATGAATATCTTGTCAAATACTACAATCACCCCACTGTGGACATGATATACAGGGAGTTGGTACCCAAAATACCTACCCTTTCCAAAACAACCGTATATAATACCTTAAACCTGTTTATCGAAAAAAAAATAACAGCAATTATCGTTATCGACGAAAACGAAACCAGGTATGATGCCGGGACCTCGGTTCACGGCCACTTTCAATGTAATGAATGCGCCAGGATAGATGATATAGATATCGATCTTTCAAAAATCGAAATACCCATACCTGAGCACTACGAAGTTTCTGAACAGCACTTCTATTTTAAAGGAAAATGCAGCAACTGCAACTAACCCCACTGCGTGGGGAGCCTATAAGCCCCTGACAGGAAAATCTATAAATGCAATTCTCTTTTATAATCCGAGAATCAGGCACTATCAGATTCCAGTTCGTAGGGGGCAAAAGCGCGGCGCAGTGGCCCTATGAGGGGCTGCCTGTCGAAGCAGGATAGCCGGGGAGTTTCCGCTATTGTCTTTACAACTATCACAACCGGTCATTCGTAGGCCCCAGCCCCGCAACTTAGTGGTAGTGGTGTCCTAGGAGCCTGTCCGAGAATAG
>JAGLSW010000797.1 GCA_023135565.1 Candidatus Aminicenantota bacterium
GAAATGACTTTTTACGAGACCATCATGTTTGGGTAAAAAAAAATTGCGACTTCATCCCTTTTCCTATTTTTTTGAATCAAAAAGGTCCGGTTAATGCCATCGACGCTCCCTGGCACCGTGACCACTGGCCTTCTACAAAAGAAAAGTTGTTTGTCCCCTACCAATCCCTGCAAGACCCACTATTTCTCAGGGATGCTCGAATGCCCGTTTGCTGAAGGCTGTTCCCGCTGATGGCCAAATGCTGAAAGCCGAATGCCGAAAGCTGAAGGCTGCTATCCAGTTTTTCCAAAACTGGATAGTTACGGGAAATGTTGTTGATAATCTGCACTTATTCATGATATAATAAATCCACCATGGGTATGAATGAAAAGCAGGCAGCCTCCGCGCCTCATAAGTTTGATAAAAAAAACATACTTGCAGCGGTGTTATTCTGCGTTTCTATATTAATAGGGATCAGCGGCGCATTTTATGCCGCTGCCGCGCCTTCCTATTTTGCCAACGCCGCTCTAATCTTATTCGCTTCGACTGCCGCCGCTTTTGTGCTGCTGCTGGCTTTATGGTTGAGCAAGGGGCGCAGGGTCTATCTAAGAGCGGCCAAAGAAAAATACCCGTCCCTTAAAAAAGCGGAACCTTTTATGCGTTTCCAGGGATTTGCCTTTTGGCTCTGGTTTACTCTTCACAACCTATCCTGGGCGCTGGTCGCCTGTGCTGTTATTTTTTTGCTGCCGCGGATATTCGGCGCCGCTTCCTGGGTAGCCATCATAATTTCCGGCGCATTAGCCTGTGCTTTTTTTTCCACCGCCGGCGCTTTGTTCATTAAGCAAATGAAGACCCTGGGACTGTGTTGGGCAGATCTGCCCCCTGATGGGATACCGGGGCTGTGGAATCGCATCGGAGCCGTCATGATTCTTGCCGAAAGATATGACAGCGCCGCTGCCTACGACCAGGAAAAAAGTTCGCCCTTATCCTGGCAGGTGGCGCGGGTTTTCGAACTGGCAAAAACAGGCCGGGCCGGGCGTCCGGTGGATTTGGCAGGCGACGGTTTTCCCGGCCAAAAGTTTAAAAAAGAGATCCGCCGCCGGGCAAAAATACTGGCGGTTTTGTTTGGGGTCACCATGATCCTGGCCGTTCTGCCGGTTTATTGGGGGTCTAAGCTGCCGCGGCTCGATTCCCCGGCGCCCCGGCTGTGGAGCTTCAATAAAGTAGAGGAAGCTCCCGGCAGTAAAAAACAGCCGGTCAAAACACCGCAGCCGGCGACTTATTCCAGCAGCAGCCGGCAGGACAGCCGGAAAGATTCCCCGCCGGGCGTCCCTGCGCAAGAAAGTCGGGAAAGCCGGGAAAATGCCGGAGATCGCAGTGCCGGACCGGAAGCGCAGCCCGGCTTAGAAAGCGGTGAAAAGCAGGGCAGTGAAAAAGAGCGGCAGGGCAAGCCGGAGCGCGGGCGGAACCCGGAGCAGGTTTCGCGGTCTGACCGGGAGAAAGCGCCGCCGCAAGGCAATCGCAGCGAGGACAGCCGTCAGGGAGAACCGGGGCAGCAGGACGAACAGCCCGGCAGCAGCAAGCCGCCCTGGTGGAAAATCCCGCTGCCCGGTTTCGGACAGGAATCTCAACCCGGCCAGGCCGGCAAATCAAAACAGGGTTCACAATCAAACCGGGGCCAGGAATCTCAACCGGGTCAAAGCGGCGCGCAGGACCGGCAGGGTGGAAAGCAGCAGGGCGGCCAATCCGGGGATCAGCAAAGCGGACAGGGAAAGCAGACGGGCCAGGGTTCTCAACCGGGTCAAAGCGGCGCGCAAGGGCAGAAAAGCGGGCAATCCGGGGATCAGCAAAGCAGGACGGGAAAGCAGACGGGCCAGGGTTCTCAATCCGGTCAGGCTGGCAAGTCCGGTCAGGGCAGCAAGTCAGGTCAAGGCGGCAAGTCGGGTCAGGGCAGCAAGTCCGGTCAAGGTTCACAATCTAAATCCGGATCAGCAAGCAAAGGAGAAGGCAGCGGCGGTTTTGGCAGCGGCTCCCCGGACGCGATACCCGGTATGGGCGGCGGTAGGGGAGAAGGCAAGCCGGTCCCGGTGCGGCCTTCCCGGGACGGCAGTATGGTGTTGTTAGACATACCGCCTTTTAAAGCCGTTGAAAAGGAAGCGGGAGCGGAAGTAAAACCCTCCGGTAAGGACTCGCTCCACTACAAGCTCATCAACCCGGAAATCAAGAAATCAAGCAGCAAGCAGGGTAAAGAAGCCTCGCAGCCGGAGCAATATTTGCCCAATTGGATCTTGACTTTGCAGGAAAACAGCAGTGGCATTAAAGCAAAAGCTGCTAAAAAAGATTCACCTGCTCGGAAGAAAAAATGATCCAGTCGTCAACTTCATTAAAAGTTTTTTGGGGGTGCAGGGGGCAATTTTTCAAAAACGCCCCCTGCCCGCCGGAGGCAAAGTGTGATTGAACCAGGGAGTTCATTAATGGAAAAAAGAGAAATCGAATTGAGAAGTCAGGCCGTACTGACAGATGTTAAAAACACCATGTTCGGCATGGACGAAGTAGTTCGTCTAATCCTGACTGCTTTTTATAACGGCGGTCATGTGCTGCTGGAAGGCAACCCCGGGTTAGGCAAAACCGAATTGGTCAAAACCTTAGGCCGGGCGCTAAAACTAAATTATGGCCGTATCCAATTCACCCCGGACCTGATGCCCGCTGATATTACCGGCACCTGGGCGCCGGACTACGAAAACAATAACCCGCAGCGGTTGATTTTTAAGAAAGGGCCTATCTTCAAATCCCTGCTGCTGGCCGACGAAATCAACCGCGCCACCCCTAAAACCCAATCCGCTATGCTGGAAGCCATGGCGGAAAAACAGGTAACGGTTTTCGGCAAAAGAGAAAAACTGGACCTCCCTTTTATGGTGCTGGCCACCCAGAACCCCATCGACCACGAAGGCACCTTTAACCTCCCGGAAGCCCAGTCCGACCGTTTTATGTTCAAGATCACGGTGCCGGTTCCTAACCGCGAAACCATCCGCCTGATTATGAGAAAAGACGCCGGGGTGCTGGCAACTGCCGTCAGCATCGGGGCTGCCGCGAAAACCCCCAACCCCCAAAACCCGCAGGGTTACAACTGGACGCCGCGCAGCCGCGAGGAATCGGAGAAACTATTCGCCTTCCTGCAGAGAACCGTTTCTCTTTTCAAACCCACTCCCTCGGTAGAAATCCATATCCTCAACATGTTCCTGGCCTCTAACCGGCAGTACGACCTGCTGCAAGGGTTGGACCGGAACCAACTGCATAAAGTAAAACAGTTGGTGGATGAACTGCTGATCTATGGACTCAGCCCCCGTGCCGCCACAGCCATGATGCTGGGAGCAAAAGCCTACTCTTTAATGTTTATCAAAGACGCTGAAGGCGCGGAAGGTCCCGCCCTGGCCCGGGTGGCGATTCCCTGCCTGCGTCACCGCATCAAGCTGCGCTTCGACTGGCAGGAAGCTTTCTTCAAAATCGAAAAAGGAGCCGGGAAAGATGACGCCTATCGAGATGAAAGCAGTTACGGTAATATTTTTGCCGATGTTTTGATGGTGCGTATGATCGCCGCTTTTTGCCTATCCACCGCACCGGCGGCCAATCAATATGCGACCAATTTTAAAGGCGAATTGCAGAAGGCCATGTCCCTAATTTTATCTACCGCTGGAGAGCGTCATTGAAACACTGGGAACCGCTTCCTCTTTCCCCCGCGGCCCTAGAAAGTTACCGCATCAGGTCCCGGCGGCAGCACCGTCCCGGCCTGATCGGCGGTCACCAGATGCGGCGCAAAGGGCAGAGTTTAGAATTCCACGAATACCGGCCCTATGTGCCCGGAGACGACATTCGCCATATAGATTGGCGCGCTTCCCTGCGTCACGCCCGCGGCGGCGGACCGGGCGACTGGTTGGTGCGCGAATTTGTCGCCGAAGAACATTTGACCCTGATCGTATCGGTGGATACGCGGGATTCCATGCGCCTGCCCGAAGCCATGTCCAAAGCCCAAATCGCAGCCTGGCTGGCGGAAGCCATTACCCGGATCGGGCTTAAATCCGGCGACCGGATAGTGCTGCACCGTCTTTTCGGCCCCCCGGCCCACAGCACCAAAGACATGCGCGGCACCATGGGAATGGGCACTATCCGCCCGGCGCTCCGGCGTTTTTTTTCTAACGGCGGCAGCGGGCAAGCTGCTTCCGGCGAAAATCATGCGGCGCTAAACCTGGGTGTACTGGAAAAGTATTTAAAACCGGCTGTAGTCTGGCTGCAAGTAAGCGATTTTTATTTCGCTGAAGAGGTGTCGCGGCAAGTCGCCCGGCAGGTGGCCGCGGCGCGGGACGGCATGCGCTGGGTAATATTGTTGGATTTAGACAGTTGGCCCTACGAGAAAAATTACTTAGGCCGGGGTACGCGGAAAATCGACGGCCCCGGTCTTCTGGGCATGGACCACCCCTGTGATATTAACCCGCAGGCCCTGCGCACAGTGGAAGAAAAAATCGCCGCTCAAAAGCGCTATTTCCAGGACCTGGCGGGTTCCGGCTCTGTAGACTTTATGCACTGGAAATGGCCCGTCGTAGACCAGGAGCAAATGGAAGCGCGCCGTTTCTTTTTGGAAAAGTTCGGCCGGGAACCGGTTTTGCAGCGTTTGTTTATGCGGGAGAAAGGATGAGCAGCGTGCTGATTGCCTGGATGCTGGCGGGTTTAGCGGTCTTAATAGCGGTTTACATGACCTACCCGCGGCTCAAACGCCGTACTCTCTCCGCCGCCCGTTTTTTTAAAGATTTGCCACCGCCGCGCCGGGACCAGTCGCGCCTGCGCTGGGGGAAAATCCAGTTCACAGCGTCTTTTTTTATGCAGTTAGCGGTGCTTTTGCTGCTGCTGGCAGCGCTGCTTTGGCCTTACGAGACGCTGGAAACCGGCGCGGCAAAAGGATTCGGCCTGTGGTTTTTGGTCGATACCTCCGCCGGCATGAGTACGAAGCAGCGGGGAAAGACCCGCCTGGACGCTGCGGTACGTGAACTTGGGCGGCTGATAGACCGGGCTGAAGAGAACGCCGGGGAAATGGATTTTTGTGTCCGTTTATCATCTATAGACATGGAGATACAGGACTGGCTCAGCAGCGGCAGCGGTTCTGCCGCCCGGCAGGCGGCAAGCAGGCTGAAGCCGCGGGCGTTGGGCACCGACCTGCGTATCATTCGCAGGCAATTGTCTTTGTTGGCAGAGCAAACCCGGTCCGGTTCCGCAGCCGGCCCGGAGCCGCGGAACCGGTGTGCGGTCACCCATGTGGTGGTAATATCCGATTTGCCTGCCCCCTCCTGGCTGCCCTCGGGGGGAGATATGCCCGTTACCTGGCGCGATATAAGCGAAAAAGCGGATAATGTGGGTTTTACTGCCATCCAGGCCGTGCGAAATCCCTTGACCGGAAAAATCAACGAAGTAAAATTAACCGTAACCGCTTACGGCAAGCCTCCGACCGATGCCCGGCTGCATGTCACCGGGCCGGAAGGAAGTCCGGTGTTGGAAGAAGCGCTGCAGTGGGGCCGGAACAACGCCTGGTATGGCGGATTCGTCCCCCCGGGATCAGGCGTTTATCGTTTACGTTTATCTCCCGGCGGCGCGTATTCTTTCGATGACAGCGCGGTTATCGAAGTAGCCGCCGAGCACCGCATCCGCGTGGATTGGCAATTGCCCGGGAATCGTTTTCCTTTGCGGATGGGTTGGGTGATAGACCGGGATAATCCGCACCTGCGGGTGGTCTCTTACAAGAGCGCAGTTACTGCCGGAGGCGTACCTACCATGATTATCGGCAAGGGGTATGCCGGTAGTAAGAAGAAAGCGATTTTACGGGATTTTGTAGAAACCAGTCCACTTATCGAGGACGTGAATTTCGATGCTTTAGAGACCTTAGGATTAGTAGGTGTCGAGCTTCCCCCCGGTTTTGAGCCGGTGCTGCGCGGCCTGGACAGTGGAGCCTGGGCAGCGCACGCCCCGTACGCACGGGGAGGCGATGAGCCGCTTCGCGGCAGGGGTGCTTCTAAAATTACCAAAAGTTTTGATCAAACTTTTCCAACCCCGCGGCGCGGGGAGCCTATAAGGGGCGCTTCCCGGGATAAAAGCGTATCGCTCAACAAAAGTTTTGATCAAACTTTTCCAACCCCACGGCGTGGGGAGCCTATAAGGGGTGCATCCCGGGATAAAAGCGTATCGCTCAACAAAAGTTTTGATCAAACTTTTTCAAAAGTTTGGCCCCCGGCAGGGTCGCCGAAGGCCAAAAAATCATCCTCTTTCCTGGTACCCGGATTGCCTACCGGCACGAATGATGTAAAAGGCCGGGTCTCGGCAGCGTTATTTTTTAATGCTTTGCGAGTACTTTTGCAGGAGCGGGAATTTCCCCCGCTTTACACTCTTACTTCTCCCTATTTGCCCGAACCGGAGGGCAATCGTTTGGCACTGCACGAAGATGAAGGCAATACCTTTCACGTCCCTCATTCGCAAGGCGGGCTGGACGAGATAAAACCGCTTTTAGGCCGCCGCATCGAGCGTCCTTTGTGGCCTTTCCTGCTGCTGGCCGCTGCTTTAATGTTTCTTGTTGAACGGGTGTACGCTGTTTTTCGGAGGGGCGCTTGATGATTGAATTAGTAATTTTATTAGATTTGCCTTCGGCGACCCTGCCGGGGGCCAAACTTTTGAAAAAGTTT
>JAGLSW010000798.1 GCA_023135565.1 Candidatus Aminicenantota bacterium
TGGGATCCAACTGCCAGACCATCTCCTTCGAAGACGACCTGCCAATCAAAATCCCGGCAATTCCACCGATCGTAACACTCGCCGCCGTGTGCAAAAACGAACGAATGAAACTGCGCCTGCTTTGCGGGTTTCCAGGTTTATTGTCAGACATGGTTAACTCCTTTATATCTTTACCTCCGGTGGGTCAGAACCTTTTTGAAAAAAGGTTCCGACACCTCCAAAAACTTCTATTAAGCCGCTTCGCGGCAAAAGTTTGTTTTTCCTGAATATGCGTACTGTTTTTTTTGCCGGGTCCAATACATAAATCCGACCGGCTGAATCTACCGCTAAGTCCAATCCCACAACCCCTTCAACAAATCGATCCGGCCCGGCCACCAACGATACAAACTCACCTAACCGGTTGTATACTTTTACCCGGGCGATGCCTTTTTCGCCGGTCACAAACGAACCGTCCTCCAGTATAGCGATGTGCGTGGGATTACAACAGCCGCAAAATCCCGCTGCCGCGAGCGAAGATTTTCCCCAAGAAGCCCTGAAATCACCCGCTTCCGTGTAATTTTCCAACGAATGATGACCGGGATTGACTACCCACAAAAATCCGTCAGGATCCACTGCCGTATCAAAATAAGGACTGGGAATCACAAATCCGGGGATGTCTTTAGCTTCATTTTTCTCACCGATCCTGCCCTGTAACTTCCCCGATTTGTCGAACCTCAAAACAACCCGGCTGCCCGCGTCAGCGACAAAAACACTCTGCCGCGAAATCGCAATAGAGGTGATAATAGCGTCTTCTCCTAAAGATTCCCAGCGCGCTTTCGCAGCACCTGAGCCATCGTAAACTTCGATACGGTCTTTTTTGCCGAGATACACATCCCCGTTCCTGTCTACCGCAAGACAATAAACAGTCCCCGCGGTTTTTATTGTAGAAAGAAAACCGCCCTTCTTATCGAAAATCAGCACCGAATTATCCCCGGATACATACAACCTGTCCTCCGGCCCTACGGCAATGCCGTAAACTTTCGGTAAATTAATTTTTACTTGCTTAACCTCGTCATAATGAAGCATAGCAGCGCCGCTTTTTTTGAAATATTCTATGTTGTACTCGAAAGGATTTTCCCCGTTTTTTTTCGAGTTCTCCAATATCGCCCGCCCGCCGAAATAAAAAATACCGGCCAGCGAAACAACGATAATAATAATGGTTAATAAACGGTCGTTTTTTTGCCTTCGGCGACCAGGGGGCGCTTTTTGAGAAAACTGCCCCCTGGACCCCCGCAAAAACTTTTGTTTAGTTTGATTTGTTTTCGTTTTCTTTTTTAGTAAAGCCAAATCATACCTCACACATCATTATAAACCTCTTATATCTATACAAACCAGCCGCCGCGAATCACGAGCCAATAACCTGCCTCCGGCTATAGCCATGGGAGCCCAGGCATCCACGCCTTCCAGCACTTTCGTTTGCGCCAACTGGATATATTTTTTAGTACCGGCTTTAATTATGGTTAACACACCGTCGTCACTCAAAATAAAAAATTTACCGTCCGCGATAAGATAAGGGCCTAATCCGAAACGGTTCGTCTTGCCGCTGGTCCATACGAACCGGCTGCAGTCGTCAGGAGAAACACAGACAAATTGATTACGCATGGGGCCCGCGTCTTTAGGCAAAATCGAGAAAAGATGCCCTTTATAAAAAATCGGCGTCTGCTGCTCCGAAGCCAGCCCTTCATTGGATTTTAATTTTTGCAAAGATTCTACCGCAAAAAGATCGCCTTCCGGTTTGATCTTTAACATCATGCTGCCTGCGCCGTACCCGGCGGTGACAAAAATCCTGCCGTCGCCTAAATAAACCGGGGACGGGGCAATCACATTGTGATTCCATAAAGTCGAAGCAAACAATACCTGCCCGGCGGTTTCTTCTTCCGCGGACACGCCTACGATTCCCTCGATGGCGCAGTACACATAGACTTTCTTGCCGTGAATAGTAAAAGGCATTACCGAGGAATGCGACATCTTCCAGTTGTCCGGGTTGGGAGTTTCCCAGGTTACCTGGCCGCTGTCGCAGTCCACGCCCATGATTAAGGTACTTCCGCCAACCGCGATAACAGCCTGGGAACCAGCTATCAGCGGGCATTGCCCGGTATACCACAGCGGCACCTCGACGCTGTATTCTTTTACCAGATCGATGCCCCATTTGAAATCACCGGAAGCGGCATCCACGCACATGACGTGACATTTTGGGCCCATGGTGATTACGTTTTCCCCTGCTGCCGCCGGGACAGTCCGGGACATGCCGTGGTTTCTTTTAATATATAGTTTGTAGCCGCGCTGCCATATTTCCCTGCCGTCGTCTAAAGAAAAACAGCGTAAAATATCCGCCCGTTCTTCTTCATCATAGTCCAGGATATAAACCCGGCCTTGAGAAATAACCGGACCGGCATGTCCTTCGCCTAAGTCTATGGACCAAAGAATTTTCGGGCCGGTTTCTCCCCAACTATCCAAAAGCTTAATTTTTTCTTTGCTGATATTGTCGAAATCAGCCCCCCTGAATCGCGGCCAATTATCCCGGCTGTTGGCTGGAACCCCATCGAAGCGGGCGAAATAAGCGCCTATATCCACTACTTCGCTTTGGCTTGAAAAATTCTCCGGCCTGCCGTCCATACCGGGAATATTGGCTGTAAAATTCCCCGTCGGGTTATGCAGCAGCCACAAAGTCAGGGAGATCAATCCCAAGAATGTGGCGCCGGTAATTGTGATAAGATTCAAGGTTTTTTCGTTCATTTAACCGGTAATAATACTGTTTGTTGTGTACTTTTTGAACGTTCATTGTACCATAACCGCACGACTATAAGCAATAAAAGTTTTGATCAAACTTTTTCAAAAGTTTGGCCCCCGGCAGGGCCGCCGGAGGCTAAATGATTTTATGGGCAATAGTTTAACAATCCGGTTTACCGGGAAATATCGTAGATCATCATGACATCTCCGTGGCGCACATACAAACGCCCTTTCTCGATGACCGGATGCGCCCAATGAGGGCCGGAACCTTTCTCGATCTTAAAAGAACTAACTACCTCTAATTTTTTGGGATTGGGTTTGACTAAGGCCACATCGCCTTTTTCGCTGTAGCAGTACAACATGCCGTCCGAGAAAATAATATTGCCTTTTCTGCCGATCTCTTTAGCGGTAAATTGCACCGCGCCGGTTTTCCAGTCTAAACAATGCCAGCCTTTATTGGTGTGCCCGGAACCATAAATATAACCGCCGCTGAGAATCGCAGCGCCCATCTGGCTGTCCAGCGTTTTCTCCGTCCAGACTAATTTCGCATTTTTGCCGTCGGGGGAGAGCTTGAAGAGTTGGCTGCCGGTGGTGCCGTAACCGCTTACGGTGAAGACAAAACCTTTATGGTATAGAGGTGTGTTGGGGTTGATATCATACTTAGTCTTATGAGGTTGGCTCCATAAATACTCGCCTTTATCCGCGTCTACGGCCACAACCGATTTGCCGGTCATAGTCAAAAGCAGCCGCTTTTTGCCATGTTTGATAAGGCAGGGCGAACTATAGGCCGAAGCCTCTCCGTTTCCTTTGATTTTCCAAATTATTTTCCCGGTATGCCTGTCCAAAGCCATCATCATTACATCCGCCGCGCCGGGAGTGCAAAAAACCCGGTCGCCATCTACCAGGGGCGATTCGGTCATGCCCCATCTCAACTGCTTGGCCTTAAAATCCTTTATCAAATCTAAAGACCATATCTTTTTACCGGCGTTGTCAAAACACCAAACCTGGCCGTGCCCACTCATCAGGTAGATCTTCTTGCCTACGATAGTGGGAGTGGTGCGTGACCCGGGATGCCCGTCGGACCATTCCGGGCCATAGAGGGATTTCCACAGCGGTTTGCCTTTTAAATCGAAAGCGAAAAGATAACCATTGCCTTCTATCATACCGGTAATATAAATGCGGTCGTTAGTGACCGAGGCGGAAGAATAACCTTCACCCAACCCGAAGATTTCCTTTACTAATTTCGGGCCTGCGGCAGGCCATTTTTTTAGGAGCTTTTCACCGGGATAAACGCCGTCCCGGTCTGGCCCGCGCCACTGCGAATCCACCTGTGCGCAGAGAAGCATCACATTAAACACACAAATTAACAATACCACAAACAAAACTTTTTTCATGTTTCACCTCAAATTATATTAGTCTATCGGAATTCCATAAGACCCTGACAATAAAGGGTTTTTAGACAGCCGGTTTTTCAACGGTTCCGAGTGTTAAAATATAACAAAAGGAGTGACTATTGTCAAGTAAGTATTCAGTTCCGAAAAAACCTAAAACAGACTTGCCTCCGGCGGC
>JAGLSW010000799.1 GCA_023135565.1 Candidatus Aminicenantota bacterium
CCGGCAGGGCCGCCGGAGGCTAAGAGGGTGGATGCGCCGCATCTTATTTTGGCTGTTCTTTTTCTTCTTCGGACTGCGGCTGCGGCTCCCGGGTCAAATCCCAGCGGCAGCCGGGACAAAATTTCCAATCCGCCTGCACCTGGTATTCACACTGCGGACAAAACACTTTCGCTAAATCAAAACCACAATAAGGACAAAAAGCCCTGGAACCGTTTAGCTCTTTCTCACACTGCGGACATAAGAAAGATTTTACCGCTGCCGGTCTGACAACTAAATAAATCGCCAGGGCAAATCCAAGTGTCACTACAGTCAACATGGACCACATGAAAGCCCTCTTTACATCACGCTGCCGGGCGTCGATGTACACCCAACTGGGCAGCAGCAGCCAGAGAAAAAGAGCGGCTATCCCCAACAATATATTAAACGCCGGGAAAAGTACCCCATGGAATAATCTTTCTTCAACTGCCCCCCCCCTACGAGCAAGCGCTTCCGCGGACTTTATATCATTTACTTTCAGGTAAAGCTCACCTTTGACCTGCTGCTCCGCGTCGATGATGGGCGAAGAAAGCACAATCCGGTTCGACAAACGACGCTCACCAGGATAATGAATATCCCCGGCAATAGTGTAATCGGGAACACGGCCGATGCGAAATTCACGGAACCGCACCCCCCGCGTAGGATGTATTATATCGATCTCTTCTTCCCTGCCGATGTTTTTTAAGAGGAAATCATTACGGTCCACATAACCGCCTTCCCTTTCCTCACCGCCGCCCCGGTTGTCGTAAATCGTATTCAGGTTGGAAAAAACAGCGGTCGGTACACCGAACACAAACTTGCCGTCTTTATCGCTCATCCACAGGTAAAGTTTTACCAGCGATTGTCTATTATTCACATAGGAATTGATCTGGGTGATCAAATTCTGGTCCACTTCCCCTTTGGCTATCTGCTGCGCGATCCCGTCTAAATATTCCTGGTAGTCTTTGGTAAGGTCGGCTATCCTGTTATCCCACCGCCTGAACGCCCTTTCGTTGACGCGGGCGCTGTACATCACTTCAAAGGCTGTCGCCATCAGGGAGATGACCAATACAACGGCTGCGATCCACGCTATACGAAGGATAAGTTTTTTTCTTTTCATAGTTGCCTCCTGTTTTTTAATTAAAGTAATATCTATATTTTTTAGATTTTGCTTCCAATATAAGTATCGGGCTCACCGATAGGGTGATCAATATCCCGGTCAGGATAACCAACGCGGCGCTGGCCCCTAAAGAACCGAAATAACGCACACACCAACATTCTTTCAGGGTTTCCCAGAGGGGTAACAGCGTCAGCTTGTCATGAAAGAAAAAGATCACCGTAAAAATCGCCAAAATCGAAAACACGATGGGGAAAAGCGGCTTGAGAGACAACGCTGCTCTAACAGGCGCCGCTTCCCCCTGTTTTACCGGGATTTCGGCCAGGATTAAATCGAAACCGCCGGGCAGCGGGGTTTCGTCCTGCCACTGCTGCATGGTTTGGTCCATTTGCCGCAGCGTTAAGAGATAATCCCGGCACTCTTTGCAGGAGTCCACGTGTTTTTGTGTTTCCTGTTCTTCTCTTTCGCTTCCTTCATGGAAAAATAAAGTAAGCAGGTCGTTTTTGTTTCTTTTGCATTTATCCATGGCTGACCTCCAGGGACTGCAAGTGTTGTCTTAAGAGTTCGACAGCCCGGTGATACCTGGCTTTTAAGGTGCCTTCCGGTACTCTGGTTATTTCCGCTATTTCTCTAAATTTTAAATGCTGGTAATTTTTCATAATAATAACCTCTCTTAGAAAAGGTTTGAGTTGGCCGATAGCCCGGACAACCGCGTCTTTTAATTCTTTTTTTTCTAAAAACAGCTTCCGGGCCTTCGTCGTCGGTTTCCGTGCCGGCAGCGGCCTCGTGCTGCCAATCGCGGTTCTCGTCCGCCTCTACATAATGGTAAGAATACTTTTTTTTGGACATCTCGTTCCTGGTTAAGTTCAGGGCGATGGTATAGACCCAACCTTTAAAGTTACCGCCTTCCCGGTCGAAAGTATGAGCGGCAAACCAGACCCGGGTAAAAGCTTCTTGTATCATTTCCCGGGCGATTTCCCGGCTGCCCGTATATCTCAGGATAAAATTAAAAATCTTTTTTTCATAGCGTTGGTATAGTATTTTCAGAGCCGCTGTGTCCCGGGCTGTTACCAGTTTCATTAATTCTTTGTCGCTTTGTTTTTCCATAAAGATTCTCTTTTGTGCATAATATGCCATTACATGGCGGTAATAAACAACATGTCCTACATATTTCAAATTCTCACCGTTAGGCGGCTTTTTTTTCAAGTTTAGTCTTGAATCGAACACTATATCATTATACAGGATGATTTTTAAAAAAGTTGAAAATTTTTTTTTATTTTTTTCTATTTTGTTCATAACATACTATATACAGGGTGAGTGAGAAAAAAGACGACTTTTTTTTACTACAACGATCTTGCCTTCGGCGACCCTGCCGGGGGCCAAACTTTTAAAAAAGTTTGAACAAAACTTTTGTTGATTGAGAATCAAAAGCGCCACCTGCCGCGAAGCGGCTTATCGCCCCCCCACGCGAGTGGGGTTGAGAATCAAAGGCAATCTCCCCTAACGGGTGCTTGTAAAAAACAGGGTTTTGTGATAAATTAACGATATGAAAAGAAGAGACTTTATCAAACGATCTATATTACTGTCTGCCGGACTTAGCGCCGCCTACTGCGGCACAAAAGGCGGAGAAAAAATAAAAATAGTTATCCTGGGATTCGACGGCGCCAACTGGCCCACCATCGACCCCCTGATAAAAGAAGGCAAATTACCTTTCCTAAAAAAATTCAGGGCAGAAAGCGCCTGGGCGAATTTCGAAACCATAAAACCCACTAAATCTAATGTGGTCTGGAGCTGCATCGCTTCAGGCAAAACCATGCTGAAACACGGCATTTTGGATTTCGCTTATCTAAAAAGAAACGGGATCAAAATCCCTTACACTAAATCCGACAGACGCGAGCCTATGATCTGGCAAATCTTAGATGACTACAATAAAAGAAGCGCTGTGTTCAACTGGTGGTGCTCCCATCCACCGGATAAGATCAAGGGCGTAATGGCTTCCGACCACATGAGACGAATAGCCGCATCCAGACCGGAAAAACACCCCAACTTCGCTAATGCCGTGTTTCCCGAAGCCTACTTTGAGAAGTTCAAAGAACTGGCCCTAACCAACAACGATTACCTACAGGCTGTGCAAAAAACCGGCCTGCCCGATTTCGACGGGCTTTTTAAAAAACTTTACCCCGGATCCGATATCAGGAAAGCCCCGGTAATAAAGAGTTATAAAAGTTTCGTCCGGCATGATGCATATATCGAAGCCATCTCCCGCTATTTTTTAGAAAACAAAGAGTTTGATTTTTTTGCCACCTATTTCCGTTTTCCCGACGTGATTCAACATTTTATCACCCTGTTCTTAGACAAAGAATATAAAGAAAATTTAAAAAAACACCTCATCGGCAGAACCCTGACCCCCGAAATGAACGACGAAGCGATCTTAAAAATAGCGCACCTGATGGAACCTGTTTACCGTTACATGGAGAAAATTTTAAAAGAATTTATCGAAATAGAAAGAAAGAAAAATAAAAACACTTACTTTTTTATTATGTCGGACCATGGGTTTTCCCTTTTCCACGGCGGCTATAATCACTATGGGCTGCCCAAAAGCATGAAAGCCCCGGATGGTTTTTTGTTGATTAACGGGCCGAAAATCAGGCCGGGACAAATAAAAAAAGCCGGGGTCTATGACATAGCCCCCACTATTTTGAATCTTTTCGACCTGCCGGTGGGAAAAAACATGGATGGCCGGGTCATCAGCGAAATATTCCAATTCCAGCGAAAAAAAAGATATAAAACCTACAAATTAGGAAAAATGAACGAAAACAAGCGCGATAAAAACTACGATGAAGAGACCTTAAAAGACCTGAAATCTCTCGGCTATATCGATTGATTAAACTCTTGAATTCTTAATCCCCTCAAGCTCACAAGTGCATCCCGGGACATAATTATTTTTGCTTAACCTGAGTTCTCTTGAGATCCTCCTAAACCTGATCTCTCCTGAGTCCTTCTGAGCTCTCCTGAGATCCTCCTAAACCTGATCTCTCCTGAGACCCTCTGAGCTCTCCTGATTTCCTCCGATCTCTCTTGAGTACCTAAGGGGAGAGGAGGGGGGGGTAAGACCGTCGGTCTCACCCCCGGGTGCAACATGTTAAACTAAAGGTGGTAATTGTGGGTTCTTAATTGTGGCCAGACAACTTAAACCCTGTTGATATTGTATTAGCAAGAAGGATGCCAAAAAGCTGAATTCCCCCGAAATGCTTTTATATAGCGGCAAAATGGCTTTTTTTGCGATTTGGCGAAAAACCGGAAAGGCGCAACTAAAGTTGACGTTTCCTGCCGGGCAGCGGCCGGACCAGGTTAGATAAGAGGGACGAAAAGCATTATGGGAAAGGCATTTCTGCGGTTTGACCGGTAGATGTTTTGAGAAAAAAAGAGAGACGCAACCCAGGTTGCAGGTGAAAAAAAAGTGTCGTCGTGAGATCAGGAAAAAGAGGAAATCAAGAGAACTCAGGAGGAAATCAAGAGAGTTCAGGAGGAAATCAAGAGAACTCAGGAGGAAATCAAGAGAGCTCAGGGTGAAGGTAAGCTATTGGTTCCCGGGAAAATCTCAGCATATCCCGGATTGGGTTAAAAAGGCTAAGCTTAAGGTTAAGGCTAAGCTTAAGGTTAAGGTTAAGGAAGGCTGTTGAACCCCGGGGAAAAAGTTGAGAGCTTCATAGGGTATGTAAATACGCTCCCCTCAGTTCTTCAGCCTTCCTCAATCTTAACCCTGAGCCCGTCCGTAACCCAGGAGAGGGAAAAGGGGTAAGACCTTCAGGTCTTACCCCGGGGTACAACCAGTTAAACTTAAGGAGGTATCTTAAGGGGTTTATTATATATTAATTAAACGATCTTAGCAGGCCTCGGTTTATCTAAAGCCGAGAGATAGTAGCGGTAAAGCTCATTAATAATCCAGTAGGAGACCATATCGTTCTCTTCCAGCTTTTTGGCGAGATATAGGTCGAAATGTTCCTTCATGTCCCAGGCAGAGAGTTTCTCAGCGGCTAAATAATTATTTTTTAAACTTTTTCCCTTTTTAAACGAACCCATTGCTGTCTCCTCCGAAAGAAAATTTCCTATATGTTTTCTTCTTCTTTCGTCCATATTCAAGTTTAATTCTTTTGATTTCATTTTGTTCATTTTCGATTCCGTATATATATAGCATAATTCGTGCCAACTTTGACAAAAGCCCAAAAACGCCTTTATATAAAGAAAAAAGGGGTTTTCTCCAGTTGTCCTAGGGCAGCAAAAGGGTGGGACGAAAGTTGACAAAACCTGGGCATAACAGCAGTGGTTAGGGGGGAGAAAACATTAATATTACTATATATTAAGGTTTTCCCGGTTACTCCGGGTAATGCGTATAAGATAAGATCGGTTTTGCAACCATCGTTGCATGTGCAAAAAATGTACCATGGGTTTTTAGGGAGTGATCCGCATCGTGGATTATGATTGACATTTTTGGGGGGGGGGTATATAATGAAATTTCAAAAAAAAATATCGCTTCTTAGGAGGCTAAAGTTGGCAAAAGTTTTTCATTTAGAGCAGATTAAAGCAGTATTAAAAAAGATCGATCCCGTCCAGGAGATCGAAAAGGGCTTTGTCGCTTATTCCCGGGGCGAAGTAGTGGTGCCGCCGATAGGGGAAATGATTTTCGAAGACCCGCCCGGAGACACCCATATCAAATACGGTTACATCAAAAAAGACGATTATTTTGTCATCAAGATCGCTTCCGGGTTCCTTGAAAACTCGAAAACCGGCCTGCCCAGCGGCAGTGGCATGATGCTTTTATTCAGCCAAAAAACGGGGTACCCCGAGGCGGTTTTGTTCGATGAAGGTTATCTCACTGATGTACGAACAGCGGCAGCCGGAGCCGTGGCCGCCAAATATTTGGCCCCGAAGCAAGTAGAGCGTATCGGGATTTTCGGAGCCGGTATCCAGGGCCGCATGCAGTTGGAATATTTAAAAACAGTTACCCCCTGCCGTGAAGTAGTGGCCTGGGGCCTTAACCGGGAAGAATTGGCTGCATATCAAAAAGACGCGGCAGCCTTAGGATTTTCCGTACAGACCACGCTGGAAGCCGCGGAGGTAGCGGCGGCGTGCAACCTGATCGTCACCTGCACTCCAGCCACAGCGCCGTTGTTAAAAGCTGATCAGATCAGGAAAGGGACTCATATCACAGCCATGGGTTCCGACACGGCGTTGAAACAGGAACTGGACGCCGGTATTTTAGAAAAAGCAGACCGTGTAGTGGCGGACAGTATCAGCCAGGTGATGGAGCGGGGTGAAAGTTTCAAAGCCATGCAGGCCGGGGCCATAAAGAAAGAGGACCTGCTCGAATTAGGAAACGTGATCATTGACCGCAGTTTACAGAGAGCCTCTGAAGATGAGATTACGGTTGCTGATTTGACCGGTGTGGCGGTGCAGGACATCCAGATCACAAAGGCAGTATACAAAAAGCTTGTGACTTTTAATCAAAAGTTTTGATCAAACTTTTACAAAAGTTTGGTCCCCGGCAGGGCCACCGGAGGTAAAAAAATGAAAATAGAAACATTTGAATTAGAGCGATACCAATCGTTATGGGAAAATACGGTGAAGATCAACCTCACCGAAAGCGGGGTTCATCCTTATACTACGGAAGAGCTCCTAACAAAAAAAGAAATAAAACAAATGCTTTCTCTTCGTCTCGGATATGGTCAGACCAACGGCGATATAGAATTGAGACAAGCTATCTGCCGTCTTTATCCCGGCATGACCATCGACAACGTGTTGGTGACCAACGGTTCCGCGGAAGCCAATTTTATCGGCATGTGGAGCCTGCTCGAACCCGGGGACGAATTAATACTCATGCTGCCCAATTACATGCAGATATGGGGTATTGCCCGTTCTTTCGGCATCTCGGTAAAGCCCTTTTATTTAGAAGAGAAGCTTGGCTGGGCTCCCGATTTAGAAAAACTCAAAAAACTGGTTTCGTCGAAAACCAAAATGATCGCAGTATGCAACCCCAATAATCCCACCGGCGCGGTTTTGAGTGAAACCGCTATGCAGGAGATCGTCGCGCTGGCAAAAAAAACCGGGGCCTGGATTTACGCTGATGAAGTTTATCGCGGCGCCGAAATGGACGGCAGTGAAACGCCCAGCTTTGCCGGGCTTTACGATAAAGCGGTGGTGACCGCCGGGTTGTCGAAAGCCTATGCCCTTCCCGGCCTGCGTTTGGGGTGGCTGGTAGGGCCGCAAGAGATCATAGATAATGCATGGCATCATCGTGATTACACTTCCATCAGTACCGGGATCGTCAGCCAGTTTATCGCCACTGTAGTTTTGCAGCCGCAAAAAAGGCAGGCCGTATTGAGCCGCTGCCGGGAAATGTTGAACGAGAACCTGGCTCTGCTGCAAGATTGGGTCGGCAAACATGCGGGGTTATTTTCTTTTGTTCCGCCCCGGGCCGGAGGTATGACTTTCCTTGGCTACGATATGGATATTAACTCTTCGGCGTTGTCTACTAAATTGAGGACAGAGAAGTCGGTCTTTGTGGTAGCCGGGGATTGGTACGGCATGGATCATTATATTCGTATCGGCATCGGAGCTGAGAAAGAGAAGCTGCTGGCAGGTTTAGACTTGCTCGACGAGACATTAAAAGAGCTGGATGACGAGACCTGAAATTTTTTGCCTTCGGCGACCCTGCCGGGGGCCAAACTTTTGAAAAAGTTTGATCAAAGCTTCTATTTATTTAGAATCAAAAGCGCTCACCCGCTGCCTCTTGCGGCGAAGCGGCTCATAGCCCCCCCACGCG
>JAGLSW010000008.1 GCA_023135565.1 Candidatus Aminicenantota bacterium
TTGGTGAGCCACATCATCTGGGCGTCGATGTTGGTGTTCCAGAGCGAGATGCCCTGGTACTCTTCGGCTATTTCAAGGCATAAAGCCAGCATCATGCCGGAGGTCTCCCGGATGACATTGGGCTTCTCACAAACGGTTACCGATTTGTAACCGAATTTTTTAGCATGCTCGAAAGCTGCCCTGACGATTCTTTCCGTTGCTTTGCGAGTAAAAATCCGGGTGGAAATAGCCAGTTCTTCCCGCGGCGCAGCAGCGAACTTTTTAAACTTGGGGTGGCTGTTTAAGGCCGCATAAACATTGTCCGGTGGACCGGTCCATTCCACGCCGCCGTATAAACCTTCCGTATTCTGACGAAAAATGACTACGTCCACTTCCGGTTCTTCTATGGAGTCGCCTTTGCCTTTCCTGATAAAATTAAGGGAATTGCCTTTGAAAGTTTTGCAGGGACGTGTACAAATATCCAAATCAAAATGCTGCCGCAGGCCCACAATGGGACTGTAATAAACATAACCTTTGTCCTGCAATCCAGGGGCCAGCTCTTTGGCTGCTTCTGTTTTCGGTTTGGACGTAATAGCGCCGAATAAAGAGATTTTATGTTCCGCTAATAAATCCAAAGTCCGCTGTGGCAGCGGGTTTCCTTCTTTACACCAGAATTCCCAGCCGATGTCGGCGTGCACGTAATCAGCTTCAAAACCGGCGGCTTCCAGTACCCTGATGGCTTCCGGTAATACGGTTTTACCAATCCCGTCTCCGGGCATCGAAACTATAGTTCTTTTCATTATTATTTCTCCTTAAGTATTTTTTTCTTGCCTCCGGCGGCCCTGCCGGGGGCCAAACTTTTAATAATTTTAGAGGCGCTAACATCACACCTGCTGCGAAGCGGCTTATCGCCTCCCCGTGCGTACGGGGTTGAAAAAGTTTGATTAAAACTTCTGTTTAAAAAAGCGAGAAGCAAAAGCGCTGCTATGCCGCGAAGCGGCTTATAGGGCCCCCGCGCCGCGGGGCGCTTCTACCTGGGCTTTTATATAATTTATCAGGCCGCCCTTTTCGAGAATATTCATCACTGTTTCGGGATATGGGGGGAAAGAAAAGACACCCTTCGGGGTGACGATTTCACCTTTGGCCATGTCTACGGTGACTTCATCGCCGTCCTCTATGGCTGCCGCGGCCGGTGGCAATTTGATGGCCGGCATCCCGGCATTAATGGCATTCCGGAAATAAATACGGGCAAAAGATACGGCGATAATCACCCTGATCCCGGCATACTTAACAGCCACGGCTGCCTGCTCACGGGAAGATCCCATGCCGAAATTTTTCCCGGCTACAAGAATATCGCCCTCTTTGACTTTGCCCACAAACCCGGGATCGAGGTCTTCTAAAGCATGTTTGGCCATTTCTTCGGGTTCCATTTTCTGGTAGGTGTATTTGCCGGGGAATATTACATCCGTGTTAATATTATCTCCATATTTCCAGGCCCTACCGCTAAATTTGCCGATCATAAGAACCTCCCCGGATGCGTGATCTCACCCGTAACCGCCGACGCAGCTACCGATAATGGCGAACCTAAATAAATTTCCGCCTCCCGGCAGCCCATGCGCCCTTTGAAATTCCTGTTAGCAGTGGAAAAAGTGACTTCTCCCGGCGCCATTACACCTAAGTGCGCACCTAAGCAGGGGCCGCAGCCGGGATTCAACACCATGGCGCCGGCGTCGATAAAAATTTCGATATAACCTTTTTTCAGTGCCGCCCTATAAATCTCCCAGGAAGCCGGGATAATTAGAGTACGGGCTTTTACCTTTTTCCCCTGCAAAATTTGCGCTGCTGCTTCCAGGTCGCACAACCTGCCGTTAGTACAGGTTCCGATCAAAGCCTGGTCTATCTTAGTTCCGGCAGCCTCCTCCACAGTACAGTAATTATCCACTGTATGCGGTTTGGCCACCGCAGGAAGAATTTTGGAAATATCGAATTCCACAGCGCCGCAGAACTTCGCTCCTTCATCGGAATAGAGGGGCTCGTATTCGACTTTTGCCCGGCCTTTGACAAAATCGAAAGTAAGATAGTCAGGTGGGATATAACCGTTTTTGGCGCCCATTTCGGCAGCCATATTGGTTAAAACCAGCCTTTCTTCCACGTCCATATAGCCCACGGCTTCGCCGCAGAATTCCACCGCTTTGTAATCAGCGCCGTCCGATTTTATCCTGCCGATGATGTGCAGCGCAATATCTTTGGTGGTGAGATAGCGGGGCATTTTGCCGACAAGGGAAATCTTAAGGGTTTCCGGCACCTGGAACCACAACTGGCCGATGGCCCAAACAGCAGCTACTTCGGACCTGCCGATCCCGGCGGACACAGCGCCTAAAGCGCCGTAGGTAGTGGTATGGGAGTCGGAGCCGACGATTAATTTGCCCGGCAGTGCAAAGCCTTCGTCCACGAAGACCTGGTGGCAGATGCCGTGGTTGACATCGTAAAAGTGTTGGATTCCTTGTTCCTGCACGAACTGCCTGATCTCTTTGTGATTGATGGCTGATGATTCTTTTGGAGCCGGAACTTCGTGGTCCAGGATAATCACCACCCGTTCGGGGTATTTAATCTTTTCGACGCCGATTTTTTTAAAGGTATGGGATATAGCGGCGGCGTTGTCATGGCTCATCACGAAATCAGGTTCGATAGAAACGATCTCACCTGCCGTGACATCCTTGCCGGCTTTGCGGCTCATTAATTTTTCAACGAAAGTTTTCGACATAATTGCACCTCAAAAAATATAGTTAATTGTATAACAAAATCCTCTACAAGTAAAGCAAAAATATAGTTAAAATTTTAATTTTTTCCCTGTCAATAGGCGCACATCCTGCCACAAAAAAAAACCGCTGATACTCCCTTTTAATATAAGGTTTCTAAATAGAAAAGCTTACCTGTTCCGCAATTACAGCGAAAATACCGGCATCCCCAGGGGAGCGGAACTGCTTTCCATAAACGGTATTCCCATCCCTGAAATTCTCAAAAAAATGCTCCATCTTATCCCTTCCGACGCCCATATCGAAACCTCCAAATTCTGTAAATTGGAGAGTACAAGGCGTTTCGGTATGTACTATACTCTATTATTCGGGGAAGCAGCGGAATTTTCTATCCAATACCGCCCATTAGCACAGGAGAGCCAAAAAAACGTGACGGTCAAAGGTATACAAAACAACGATATACTCACTATTTTTGCTAACCGCTACCCGGAAGCCGTAAAAGAAGATGCGCCCATCTCCGTAGAATATAAAGAAGGCATCCCGGTTTTAACCATCAACCAAAATCTCCTACCCGGATTTTTAGAAAAGACTTTCAAGGAGTTTGCGGAAAAAAAAGTTCAGAACCTGATTATCGACTTAAGGTATAATGGCGGCGGTTCCGACGACTACGGCAAGATGTTGTTCGCCTACCTAATAGACAAACCTTTCCGGTACTACAAAGCCCTGGAAATAAAAAACAACACGTTCTCTTTTTTTAAATATACCAACATTCCACCGGAACAAATAAAATTATCAAAAGATGCCTTCAAGAAAAACCAACGCGGCTGGTACGACACGCTGCAGCACCCTAATCTCGGCGAGCAGCAGCCCCTCAAACCGGCATTCAAAGGCAAGGGTTTACGTTTTGCTTAATGGCGCCGGTTTTTCGGCTACCGGTGAATGCACTTCCTTGATGCATTTCCATAAGAAAGCTCTTTTGGTGGGTGAGGAGTGCGGCGCGGGGTTGCCTCCGGCGGCCCCTGCCGGG
>JAGLSW010000080.1 GCA_023135565.1 Candidatus Aminicenantota bacterium
GTGTTAGCTCGTCGAAAAGCACCACAGTTCAACGCCCCCCCACGCGAGTGGACTATTTCATTCGTTTCCGGGTACGCGCCCACTTATGAGACTTCCTTGTCGTTAATAAAAATCTTCCTGGAAATATTGACCACAGGCTTCAAGGTGGCGGATACGCCGCAGTAGTTCTCCATCGAGAGTTCGACGGCATGCTGTATCTTATCTAAGGGCAGGTCTTTTCCCCGGAACTTATAGATGACCACGATATCGGTAAATTTTTTCGGGTGTTCCCCGGTCAACTTACTCTCTGTCCCTACCTCGAAATGTTCCACCTGGACACGCATTTTTTTTAAGATGGAGATCACGTCCATGGCTGTGCACCCGGCTAAAGAGATCAAAGTAAGCCCTTTGGGTCTGGGGCCTTTATTTTGCCCGCCGAAATTTTCGTCGGCATCAATGGCGAAATTAAAACCGTCTAAATGGGCTTCAAAAGCCATACCTTCTTGCCACACTACTTTCGATTCCATTTGTCCTCCTGTAAAAGCAGCAAATTTTAAAAAGTTATTGTACCACAAAAAAAAAATTTTTGCAGAAAAAGTTTGACTAAAAAAAATCTATATGTTATACAATCCCTATGAGAAATTATCAAATAAAAAAATTAAAACTATCAGGAGGTTTTTTAATGAAAAAATTAATTTTCTTTTTAATCGTTGCCTTGTTTTTATTCGGACTCAGCGCTTGCGGCGGTGGTGGAAAATACGCCGATGCCAAAGCAGTAACCGAAAAATACATTGCTGCTATCAATGATTACACCGCTGCTTGCGAAAAGATCGAAAACGCCGATGATGCTGCTGCTGCTATCGAAAAGTATGCCGCTGTGATGACGGAACTGGCCCCAAAAATGAAAGAGATGGATGAAAAGTACCCTGAACTGAAAGATCCGAAGAATTGGCCGGAAGAGCTAAAAGACTTAACCGCAAAGATAGCGGAAGCCATGCAAAAAATGGCCCCCGCGATGAAAAAGATAGCCCCCTTTGCTATGGATCCCAAAGTCATGGAAGCCCAGAAAAAAGTTAGCGGGATGAATTAAGAAGCAGAACGAAAAAAAATAACAAATAAAAAAGGGAAGCAGGTTTGCCTGCTTCCTTTTTTTACCCCGGAGGTAATGACAGATTCCTATCAGGTTCTATAGGTGTTTTTGTCTATTATGGTTTAGGAAAAATGAGACAGTGGAAAATTTTATTATTAATGTTGTTTGTTATCACAGTGGTGGTTCATCCCCAGGAAGAATCCACCGGAACCGTAAATTTTAAGTTAAATCCCTTCCAATTTCTCAACAAACACGGATTCGGAAAGGACCTAAAAAAAATAGAAATATTAATCAAGAACACATATAAGCCCAAAGAAAACCCTAAAAAATTAGAAATCTTTTTAAAAAAGGAATCGCTAATTCTTTCACCAAAAGGCAATAATAATAATAAAAAATTAAATGAGAATAAGAAATTTCTTCTAAGAAAAAATTTTGGGGAGATTTTTGTCGCCAGTAATAATATTCATGCCAAAATCTCCTTAGAAAATTGGAGAAATATCAATAACGCTGCCATATCATATGATTATGATAGTGATAGCTTTATTTTAGAAAACCTCCCACTGCCACCCTCAAAACACCGTTTCACCATTTCTGTCTGGGAGAATAAGGAAGAGAAAAATATAATTCTCAAAACTGTTAAAGAAATAATTGAAGAAAAATCATGTTCAATCGAAATAAAAAAATCCTCTGCTTTTGATTTATTGATCAAAAAACATGGCACCAAAGAATCGCTGTTTCTGAGTATTATTTTTGCTTTGGTTGCAATCATTATTGGAGCCTTGAAATCCAAAGTACAGGCGGGCGCTGAATGGATTTTAGATAAATTAGGAAAATATGGGAAGGGCAAATTGGCGGAGAGAAGATTTTTGAAAAGATACTTCGAACACATAATATTTACTCATCAATTCCTAAAAATCGTAGGCTTTAACACTGCCGGGATTAGCAGGCCCCAATTAGAGGAAGTCTATATTTCTCTGCGTGTATCAAATTTCGATCTGAGTTATAAAGTTAAGAATGGAATATCAACTGATAATGATTGTAATGAAAACAAATCAATACCTTTTTCAAAAGCACTCAAACAATGTAAAAAAATGGTCATACTTGGAACTCCCGGCGCAGGTAAGACGACCATACTCAGCTATACACTTTTAATGTTTGCCCGCAATAAGGCAGAGAGACAATTTGAAATTAAAGATAAGCTTATCCCTATTTTTATCCCCTTGAGAAGATTAACCCATAACGATTCAATATTAGAAAGCATAACAAATCCGAAGTCGGGAATCATTTCAAAAGATATTTTAAAGGAATGCCCCAAAAACTACTTCGAAGAGAAACTCAAAAAAGGAGAGTGCATTGTGCTGCTTGATGGCCTGGATGAAGTTACCGATGAAAAAAAACATAGGCAGGTAGCTCAAAAAGTAAACAATATGCTTGGGGCTTATCCCGGGAATCGTTTTATTGTAACCTGTCGTATTGCCGGTTGGAAAAACCTTCTAACCGGCTTTAAAATTCTTGAAACTCGAAATTTCAATAGAAATGAAATCCATAGGTTCATCAGGGGTTGGCATAAAGCGATTATAACCCAGGAGGAGCGCAACAAGTTAGAATTGGACAAAAAAGAATTCCAAAAAAAATGGAAGGTTCATTTGGATGAAAAAGTAAAGCCAGCGATTGATCTTCAATCAAACCGGTTAATCGATACGATAGACAAAAATAATCGAATATTGGCTATTGCAGTGAACCCGATGTTGCTCTCCTTAATCTGTTTAATTCATTACAATCGATCGGTTTTACCGAAAGGACGAACAATTTTGTATAATCAATGTATCGAATTTTTGGTAGATTCCTGGGACCGGTCAAGAGATATACTGTCGGTTATAGATATAAATCTCACCCAAAAAGAATCTATTTTGCGTGAAATAGCATTCCAACTTCACCTAAGCGGGAAAGGTGAAGACACGCGAGAAAACATAATAGCCATTATAGAAAAAAAAGCCCCGGAATTAGGGATCAAGATAGACCCCAAAGAATTACTCGAAATCATAGAAGAAAGAAGTGGTCTCCTTGTCGAACGTTCAATAAACATTGTGGGATTTTCTCATCTCACCCTTCAGGAACATCTCACTGCCCAATACATCCAGAAAAATCCTGGATTGTATCCTTTAATTAAAGACAATTTTGATATGCAGGAATGGAGAGAAGTTATTTTACTATATTCAGGTCTATTAGATGATGCGACTCGTTTGATCAACGATATAATAGAAAATAAAACATTGGATAGACTCATATTCGCCGGATATTGCATTTCAGATGTAAAAAGGTGTAATCAAACCACAGCCGGTAAAATCGTTGATAAACTGCTTCATCAGCTAACTTTTAATAATGAGAGAACTGAAGGTTTAATTAATGTGTTATCAACGATTGCCTCTGATTTTAGTGGAGAAGCAGTCGGATTCAGCGAAATTTTATCGAAAAAGTTAATAGATAATTTAAAAGGAGATGATGACCTGCTAAAAAAACACGAGACCAGTGTGATCTCTATTTTAGGAAAGGCGAAAGTCACCCGCGTTTTACCGGTTTTAATTGATATGATAAATAAAGATCAGGCTCTGCGCAGTACATTAATAGATGCGATCACATCTTTTGGAAATTTAGCCTTAACCCATATAAAAAAACATATTGCCGCGGGGATAAAGCCTGGAGAAATCGAGCCCCTGGTCTCAATATTAATAGGAATAAATACAACTTCATCCGCCAAATTCCTAATTGAACTTTACAATCTAAACATAAAAGAATATGATAAATTTATTTCGTTAGCGCTATCGCAGATGCTAAAAGATCCGACAATCAGTGATGATCTGAAAAAAATAGAAACCGGTTTACCTCAAAGATTACAAAAGAACTCAATACCCAGAGATGGTTGGCCCCACGAGAATTTATCCACAAATTCATTATTCAATTTTTTAGACGCTAAATTAAGAGAAGACACCATCGCAATAATGGATGATATTTCCACGGAAGAAAAATTGGAGCTAGAATCTGGTCCACCACCCCACCAAATTTTTCTCAAGAAAATATCCTTCAAAGTTTTGTTCCCGGCCTTTCTAAGTTATATAAAAAAAATAAGTGAATTGCCATCCTTTAAGCTTCTAAACGTATTGGGATTTGACGTAAAAACCCACAGCAATGAAAAAAAAGCGAAATTTTTGATTCGGCAAATACAGAAGGCCCCTTCTTCGGATTTAAAATTTTCGATTAAAACCATTAAACAAAATAAGAAAACAGAGAGTTATAACATCGGGGAGAAAAAAGAGAGAAGGTGGATAATAAAGGCTGCTAATGTTTACTTTGTTTTGTTTTTTCTGTGGAACTTCTATTTTTCAATATCGACTCTCCTTTCTTATTTTTTTAAAATTTATGAACCCGGCTTCCAGATGCTGTTATTCTCCTTTCTATTTCTATTGTTATATATCTTTCTAATCGTACTTTCACGAATAAAATTGGAAAGAAAATTCCTGAGCAAATATTTTTGTGATATATTATTCTGTCCGATAAAAAATTCTTTAAGAATACTGCCATATATTTCCAAATCAAGTGCGATGGTTAAGTGTTACATATTCCTGGTAATTCTCTCCATATTCTCACCGATAACAGGGGGATTCTTAGAGCAGCCCGGATTAATTTTATCTTTCAATTCATATTTCATATTATTGCTGTTAATTCCCACAGGAATCTTTATCGTCCTGGGTGTCCTTTATTATAGAAACAACGTGCTGGGAGAAAGTCCAATTTATCACCTACTGCTCCTACATCCGGGAGGCCAAAATGAAGTTATTAGACACGGAGAGGCACAATGAAGCGTCTATTATTTCTCATCATGGTTGGCGTATTTTTATGTACTATAATCGCATGCAGCGGTAGAGGGGATAACATAGACGATGATCGAAAATCAAATGAAGAATACAATAGAAGAACTATTAGAGACCACCTAATAACGGCTCTTAAAGAATGTAAAAATGAAAATGAAAGGCAGGTTATTATTAAGCTGCTCGAAAAAATTACAGGAATTGAAAATCCTGTTGTCAATGGAGATAAGGTAGATAAACCCGATGAAAGTGAAGTTGAAAGTGGTCCAACTGGGAATCAGGAGACAAACGAAACTACACCGGATATCGAGAAAGAATGGGAAAATTTAACTGTCCCCACAGAGATGACTTCAAATAATAATGCCGGTATCTCAAAAAAAATCCTGGCACCGTATATTTATTTTCGTAGAATACTTAGTGGAGAAGTCGAGAAATACGCCGATGCGAAAGCTGTAATGGAAAAACAGTTCGCAGCATTTGATGAATTTGGCGCTGCTTGTGAAAAGGCCGGTAATGCGGAAGATGTCGCCGCTGCTATCGACAAATTTACCGCTGCGATGAAAGACCTTACTCCTAAAATGAAAGAGCTGCAGGAAAAATATCCGGACTTAATGAAACAAACAGAGCCGCCTGACGAACTCAAAGAGTCACTTCAGAGAGGCGAAGAAGCTTCGAAAAAATTGAGTACCGGGATGCAAAAAGCTATGCAGTATGCCACAGACCCCAAAGTCCAGGAAGCCCAGAAAAAACTCGTCGAAACCATGAAGGCGATTCAGTAAGCAGAACAAAAAAAAGAAATCACAAATAAAAAAGGGAAACGGGGAATCCTGCTTCCCTTTTTTTATTTACAGCCTATTTTTGAACCTCGCTCCGCAGCCCCGCGGGGAGCCCCGGGGCCTACAAACGACCGGCTATAATAGCCTGTATAGACGAAAGTGGAAACTACCCGGCTATCCTGTCTCAAGAGGCAGCCCCTTATTAGGTTCCCCGTGCCACGGGGTTATTTGTATTTACCGAGTTTTATTTCAACCTGGAAATTACCTTCTTCCGCGGGGAGAGCTTCAACTACTTCCAAAACCGGCTCCGCTTCGCAATTAACGGCGTCTACTACATAAGAGATCATCCCTCTGAGAGCATTTATATACTCTTCAACGCCTTTTACGCAAAACTCGATTACCGGCGTACGCAGCGATACCTGGCTGGTGGTCTTAAAACCGTTCACCCTGGAAATCACCTCTTTCGCCGCGTCAAAACTCTTATCGCTAACCGGTTCATCTACCTGCGCCACCTCAGTCGCACTGGGCCAGGAAGCAAGATGTATAGACTCGCTCTCATCACTATACCGCCAGGACCAGATCTCCTCGGTAATAAATGGCATAAAAGGAGCAAAAAACCGCAGAAAAGTCTTGAACGACCAGTTCAAACCGGCCAGGGCGGAAAGACTTTCCGCCGTTTCACCACCCTGGTAGGCTTTCACTTTAACTATTTCTAAATAGTTGTCGCAGAAATTCCAGAAACTATCCTCGATACCCTGCAGGGCAGTGGTATAATCATAATCCTCGAAAGCCCGGGACGCATCTGCGATGGTTTTCCTGAGAATGGCTATCCAGGCCCGGTCGCATTCGGTGCAGATGTGCTCCACCGAAAAAGAACCGGCTAAGGGTTTTGCGCTGTCCAACTGCGTAAACACAAACTTGCCGGCATTAAAAATCTTAATAACCAGTTTGCGGCCGATTTTGAAAAGCGTTTCATCAAATGCGGAGTCTACTCCCAGACGCCCGCGGCTGGCCCAATAACGGAATACATCGGAAGAATGCTCGTTCAAAAGAGCCTCCGGGGTCAACACATTGCCTTTGGATTTGCTCATTTTTTTGCGCTCCGGGTCCAGGATAAAACCGCTGATAGCAGCATGTTTCCAGGGTATTTCCCGGTCGTGCAGCCAGGCCTTTACAATAGTGTAAAAAGCCCAGGTGCGGATAATATCATGGGCCTGGGGCCGTAAATCGGCGGGGAAAAGCTGGCGGTGGCGTTCTTCGTCTAAACCCCAGTAACTGGAAATCTGCGGGGTTAACGAGGAAGTTCCCCAGGTGTCCATTACATCCGGGTCGCCGCAAAAACCGCCGGGTTTGTCGCGCTGTTCTTCGCTGTAACCGGGAGGCGCGTCACTCAGGGGGTCCAGTGGTAAATCTTCTTTTGCCGGGAAAATGGGGTGTTCGTAATCGGGCAGACCGTTTGCCGACAGCGGGTACCAGACAGGCAGGGGCACACCGAAATAACGCTGCCGGCTGACACACCACTCCTGGTTCAAACCTTCCACCCAGTGGTCGTACCTGGTACGCATAAATTCAGGGTGCCATTTGATTTTCGCGCCCTGTTTCAGCAGTTCTTCTTTTATTTCCATAATCTTAATAAACCACTGCCGGGTAGGAATAAATTCCAGAGGGCGGTCGCCTTTCTCATAGAATCGCACCGGGTGGGTAATCTGCTGCGGTTCACCCACCATGGCCGCGCCCTTGCCGTCCGCTGCGCTGCCCTCTTCGGAAAGCAGTTCCACGATCTTTTTCCGGGCCTGTTTAAGGTATAATCCGGCCACCTGGTCGTGAGCCTGTTGGGCAGCCTGCGGGTCTAAACTTTCAAAAACCCCTGCACCGAAAGTAACTTTTAAAATTTTGCCGTCTAAGCCGATAACCTGCTTAATAGGGAGGTCCGACTGCCGCCACCATTCCACGTCGGCGAAATCCCCGAAGGTACAAACCATGAGGATACCGCTGCCTTTTTCCGGGTCCGCGTGTTCGCTGGCCACGATAGGCACCGGCGCTTTAAAAAGAGGAGTAACGGCTTTTTTACCGAAATATTTTTTATAGCGATCATCCTCCGGGTGGGCGGCCACGGCGATACAGGCGGCCAGGAATTCGGGCCGGGTGGTGGAAATAATGAAATCCCCGCCATCTTCTAAACCGAAACGCAGGTCATGATAAGCGCCGCCGGTCTCCCGGTCTTCCACTTCGGCCTGGGATACCGCGGTTTTGAAATCCGTATCCCACATGGTGATGGATTCGGTATTATAAGCCATGCCCTTGTTCACTAAATCCAAAAAAGAGAGCTGGGAAATCTTGCGGCAGTGATCTCCGATAGTGGTATAGATCAGCGACCAATCTACCGAAAGGCCCAGTTTACGCCAGGTGTCTTCAAAAGCTTTTTCGTCTTCCGCAGTAATGATTTCGCAGGCTTCGATAAAGTTCCGCCGCGAAACGGCCTCTACCTCTTTTTTCTTTTTGCCGCGTTCCGGTTTCCAGTTGGGATCGTAGTGCAGGTGGGCTTCGCAGCGGATTTTAAAAACGTTCTGCACCCGGCGTTCGGTAGGCAGACCGTTATCGTCCCAGCCCATGGGGTAAAAAATATTTTTGCCGCGCATACGGTGATAACGGACGATGACGTCGGTTTGGGCGTAGCTGTAGGCGTGTCCCACGTGGAGGGAGCCGGAAACAGTGGGAGGCGGGGTATCTACGATATAGGTATTTTCCCGCGGCACATCGGGGTTCCAGTCATAGATACCCTGGTTATCCCACTCGTCGCGCCATTTTTGTTCCATGTCGAAGTGTTTATACTTTTTCGGATAGCTTGTAGTTTTCTTGTCCATAATTATTCCTCTTGGTTTTTTTGGCGATTCATAAAAACAATAAAGGCATATTGTATAAAAATTTCCGCCATTTTGCAACCCCGGAGATTGTAAGTGTTCAGTTTTGGAAAAAAATTCAAAGCTTTTATAGGGGGCTTTTCGCTTTTTTAAACAAAAGTTTTGTTC
>JAGLSW010000800.1 GCA_023135565.1 Candidatus Aminicenantota bacterium
ATTGATAGAGCGTCATGAGAGTTTGCGCACTTCTTTTGTCGTAGTCGATGAGCAGCCCGTGCAGAAAATCCACAGCCCCGAAGAGATCGAATTCAAAATCGAGGGAGCGGCGCCACCAGCCGATAAGCCGCTCCTTTCCACTGATTCCCATAGGACGAATATGTCCTATACGTCCTATCCATCACGCATTATTCATGATCCGGTTAGCCGGTTCGTTCGTCCTTTCGATCTATCTAAAGCGCCGCTGCTGCGTGTCGGGTTAGTCGAACTGGACGAAGCGAAAAATATTCTTTTAGTAGACATGCACCATATTATTTCAGACGGCTTTTCGCTGGCCATATTGATAAAAGAGTTTGTCTCTCTTTTTAAAGGAGAGACGCTGCCCCCACTTCCTGTCCAGTACAAAGACTATTCCCAATGGCTGCACAACCGGCAGCAGCAAGAAACTGCACAGCAGCAGGAAACCTTCTGGCTAAAGGAATTTTCCGGCGAAATCCCCGTCCTGCATCTGCCTACGGATTTCCCCAGGCCCACGGCACAGGGCTTTGCCGGAAAAAGAACCGGCTTCGAGATAGACGCTGAACAGGGCACAGCGTTGAAAGCCCTGGCGCAGCAGGAGAATGTCACCCTCTATATGGTATTGGTGGCCATATTTAATGTGTTTTTAGGCCGCTTGAGCAGCCAGGAGGATATAGTCATCGGCACCCCAACCGCTGGGCGCAGGCATGCGGATTTAGAACACACCCTGGGTATGTTTGTCAACACGTTGGCGCTGCGTAGTTATCCTGCCGGAAAGAAACGATTCGCGGATTTTTTAAAAGAGGTAAAAGAACGCACTAACGCAGCCTTTGAGAACCAGGATTACCCCTTCGAGCAGTTGGTAGAGAAAGTGGGGCTGAACCGGGATACCGGTCGCAACCCCTTGTTCGACGTGGTGTTTGCTTTGTTGGATATAGATTTACCGGCAGTGGAAATACCCGGTTTAAAGTTGACCCCCACAGCTTATGATCCGGGCACTGCCAAGTTCGATCTCACTTTTAATTGTGAAAGCGACGTACCGATGGGTTCGGCAGGTGAAAAAGCCGAAGCTGGCGAGGCTCTCCGTTTTTTCGTAGAGTACAGGACCGACCTGTTTATGGCAGAGACTATAGAGAGATTTATCGCCTATTTTAAGCAAGTGGTAAACGAAGTTTTAAGAGACCGGTATAAAAAAATAGGTGAGATCGAGATAATACCGGGATCGGAGAAGCAGCAGATATTGTACGAGTTTAACGATACCGGGGAAGTTTACCCGGCAGACAAGACCATCCCGCGGTTATTCGTGGCACAGGTAGAACGGACGCCCCATAACACGGCTGTGGTATTTGAGGGCGAAAAATTAAGTTATGAAGAGTTGGATGAGAGAGCGAGCCTATTGGCCTATACGCTGGTAAATCAGGGCGTACGCCGGTGGGATTTAGTGGGCATCATGGTAGACCGTTCCATAGAGATGATAGTAGGTATCCTGGGAATATTGAAGAGTGGAGCCGGTTATGTGCCTTTGAACCCGCGGGCGCCGCTTTCGCGCAGCCGTTATATCCTGGATGAGTGCAGCGTCAAACTTTTGCTTACTGCCGGCGAGATCCGCGAGCGCATCAGCCATGGGGATGAGGACGACTATTTTGAACCGCGAAATGGAGTGATCGAGGATAAAGATTTTATTGCCGGTCTGAGCGAGGAACCCTTGGAAGCGGGGCTGCGGATTCCCCGGCCTGCAAAAGACTCTGTTGTAGAGAAAAAGCCTATATCTCCAGCCTTTAAAGAAAAGATAGAGCACACTCTGCGGTCGCGGGTTTGCCCGCCGCACATAGAGCATGGTTGGTTGGCGGAAACCACCGCCTATGTGATTTTCACCTCCGGTTCTACCGGTAAGCCCAAAGGGGTTCCTATCAGCCATGCCAATTTTTGTCCTCTGCTGCATTGGGGTTATAAAGAGTTGGGTATAGGCCCGAAAGACCGTGCCATTCAGAACCTCTCATATTATTTCGACTGGTCGGTATGGGAGATATTCATTGCTCTCACCGGCGGTGCTGCTCTTTATATGGTGCCTGCCGAAGTGCTTATGCTGCCTGCCGACTGCATCGAGTTTATGAACAAGAATCAAATCACCGTGCTGCATGTGACGCCCACGCAGTACCAATATATAGTGGGAGTGGGCAAGAAATTACAGAGCCTGAAGTATCTATTTATCGGGGCGGAGAAGTTGACCTATGACCTTGTGGAACGCAGTTTTATTTCTGTAAACGAAGACTGTCGTGTGTTTAACATGTACGGCCCCACGGAAGCCACCATCATATCGGCGGTGTTGGAACTTTACCGGGAAGATTACAAAAGGTTCAAACGTTTGTCCGGCATTCCCATCGGCGGCCCGGTTGCCAACATCGACCTGCTGGTATTGGACAAGAATTTGCGTTTGTGCCCGGTAAATGTCGGCGGTGAATTGTATATCGCCGGTGATAACCTGTCTACCGGTTATCTCAACGACCAGGAGAAGAGCAGATTATCCTTTATAGAGAATGGATACGAGTCGTTAGGAATAAGAGGTAAGAGGTTGTATAAAACCGGAGATTTGTGCCGCTGGTTGGCGGACGGTAACATCGAGTTTTTAGGCCGGACAGATTACCAGGTGAAGATTCGAGGTTTCCGCATAGAACCCGGAGAGATAGAGAACCGGCTGTTAGAGCATGAATCGGTCAAAGATGCGGTAGTAGTGGACCTCGACACAACTGGAGGAGAGAAGTATTTGTGCGCCTATGTGGTGGCACAAGACAGCGCGGGCGGGGAAGTCAAACAGCAGTTAACTCCCGTACTGCGCGAGTATCTATCCAGGGCGCTGCCTGATTATATGATACCTTCCCGGGTTGTGTTTTTGGATAATATTCCTTTGAGTCCCAACGGCAAAGTAGACCGCCGGGCTTTACCCGAGCCTGAGTTTGAGGCGACGGCGGTTCAGTATGCCCCTCCTCGCGGAGAATCGGAAGAGAAGCTGGTTGAGATATGGTCGCAAGTATTGGGTATGGAGAGCAGTTCTATCGGCATAGACGCCAATTTTTTCGAGATAGGCGGTCACTCTTTAAAAGCTACCATGCTGGCAGCCAAAATCCACAAAGCGTTTAATGTTAACATCAAACTGGCCGACATATTCAGGAAACCCACCATCAGGAAATTATCTAACTATATTGAGCGGGAAGAAAAGAGTACATATGCAGCTATCGAGCCAGCCCCCATAAAGGAATATTATCCATTATCACCGGCCCAGAAGAGGCTCTATATTTTGCAGCAAATGGAGAGCGACAGCCGGGTATACAATATGCCCATCTTTATGCTGGTAGAAGGCGAAATTATAAAGGAGAAATTCGAGCAAATATTCGCAAAGTTGATCCAGCGTCATGAGAGTTTGCGCACGTCTTTTACTGTGGTGGACGAGCAGCCGGTACAGAAAATCAACAATCCCGAAGAGATCGAATTCAAAATAGAGGGGGCGGGGCCCCCAGCCAATAAGCCGCTTCGCGGCAGTCGACAAATTGAAGCAGGAGATAAGGGCCGGATTTCCCCTCATCATTCATCATTC
>JAGLSW010000801.1 GCA_023135565.1 Candidatus Aminicenantota bacterium
CAAAACTTCTTATTATTTAGAATCAAAAGCACTCACCCGCTGCCCCTGCCGCGAAGAGGCTTATAGGCCGGGTGCGCCGCACCCATTTCATAGTAAGCAGAAACATCTCTTATATTTTTCTCTTAAAAATCCGGTAGATTTCGTCATCGTTTCGTTTTCCCACCGCGGTAATTTTAACAAATCCACTTTCTAATTTATAAATAACCCGGTACTCCCCTACATCCACTCTTTTATAATCCGGGTCTCCCGCCAACTTAGCGGAATCGTTAGGGTGGGGATTTATCAGCAAATCAAATATTTTGTGAACCACCTGCCTGCACTGTTTAGGATTAAGGGTTTTTATAAATTTGACCGACTGTTTACTTATATCAAGCTTCATCTTGTATAACTTCTTTCAATAATTTCATCGATTCAACTTCGCCCAGATACCCCTCTTTATCAGCCTCGTAAGCCATATTTAACCAATATGTGTCTTCGATTTTTTTCAAGCGCTCATATTCTTCTATGGATAACAATACGGCGATGGTATTATGGTTTTTTTCTATGAATATCGGCTCAACCGCTCCTTTTCTTAGATAAGTGCCGAATTTATTTTTCATTTCCGTAGCATTTACATGCTTCATACTCGACTCCTTGCGCAGCGATTTGCCCAAATTAGCTAAAACAGTCTTTTTGGCTATTTTGGACATGTGTATAATAACATAATTTCTTTAGAATTTCAACGAATATTTTGAATTTTTAACTAAGGGGACTTTCTATCTGTGAAATAGGCATCAAGTGTAGAGATTGAAGCGGCTGCCGCGCAAAAAACCGATAATAGTCATGTTATGCCGCCGGGCTTTCTCTAAAGCCAGGGAAGTGGGAGCCGCACGGGAAACAATAGTGGGCAAACCGGCGGCGAAAGCTTTTTTTACCATTTCGCTGGAAATCCGGCCACTAAGCAGGAGAAAATGAGCGGCAAAATCGATCTTAGCCAATAGAGCGCTGCCGATCACTTTATCTACCGCGTTGTGCCTGCCGATATCTTCGGCGAAAAATTTGATCGTCTCACCGTCGCAAACAGCAGCGGAATGCACCCCACCGGTCTCGGTGAAAACAACCGATCTATCGGCAAATTCCGCGAATAAAGAGAGCAGTTTGTCAGCGTCGGGGACTAACTTTTCCCGGAAAGGGCTTTCCTCGCCATCTTGCCCGGATTCGATATGCCTGCCGCCGCTGGAGCCTAAAGAGAGGATTTCACCCAGGTCTTTTTTCTGTTCTAAGGAAACCTCGATTTTGTCGTCGTCGATATGGAGTTCTTTTACATCTTTTTCGGAACTGATAAACCCGGAAGAAAAGAGAAAACCGAAAGTAAACTCTCTCAAATCCGCCGGTGAGATAGCCAGGGAGATGCGGGTTTTTTCGTTCAGGATAATCTCCATATTTTTTTCTATTACTACGAAGTCTTTTTTTTCTTTGGAAACGCCGTTTTTGAAGGCTTTGATTGTGATTTCTTTTTTCATGTTAGTTCGCTGTTTTTGTAATAATTTTAACCGGCACACATTTTACCATAATTTAGGGGTAAGAGAAAACATCGAGGATCATTATTAAACAAAAGTTTTTTGGGGGTTCAGGGGGCGATTTTTCAAAAAAGCCCCCTGACCGCCGGAGGCAATAAAAAAAAAATTTTTACAAAAAAGACTTTACAAATCCGGTTATATTTTGTAAAATTAGGTCATGCAATATAGAAAACTTAGATTATTTAATCTAACTTGCCAAAAAATGGGAGTTTTGCCATGAAAAAAAACTTTTCACGCAGGGAATTTATTAAAATTTCTGGTTTGGGCTTTGGCGGACTGGCCTTAAGCAGCCGCATGGCCGGTTTC
>JAGLSW010000802.1 GCA_023135565.1 Candidatus Aminicenantota bacterium
TTTTCCAAAACTGAACACTTACAAATTTATGTGTTGTAAACTAAATTTTTTTATGGTAGAATAAATTCATGGATAATTAGACCTTAAGGAGGTAAACATGCTTGCAATTGATGTACCGAGTTCTGTCTTTTTAGGTTTGGTCCTGGCAGAGGGAGGCCGGAAAATGCTCGCTGGCGGAGAACCCCAAAAAATCAGGTATATGCGCAGCGTTGTCCTGCTTTTCACTATTTTTCTCTACACCCCGGTTCCATTAATCTTTCTAAACGGCTGGCCCGCTTGGCAAACCAACTATGTCATGCGTTGGGCCGGGAATTTAGTGGACGATCCGCTGAGGGCCGCGGTAACCGTCTTATTTTATGCATTGACTGTGCTCCCGGCATACGGGGGGTTCGAGTTCGGCAGGATGCTCATCAAAAAAGGAAAAGCCAAAATGGTACGGGTATCCTATATCGTGATGGTATTTGTCACGGCCTTCATAATCTACCTGACCAGGGAAGCTACCTTCAAAGTAGCGCCTACCTATGAAAAATTCGATGCCGGAGAATTCTTCCCCATCACCCACGGCGGATTTTTTATTTGTTTGTTGATTACATCCATCGTTACCTGGGGATCTTTGTTTTTCGTCTACCGGCGACTGCGCAAGAAAAGCTGAGACAGCCTGTTCTTTCATGTGATGGATTAAACATAAAAACTAAAAATTTAAAGTTTTTAATTTACACTGCCATATAATGGCTTAAGGAGGTGTATTATGGTTCAAGTCGATTTACCGGCAGCTTTTGCCATGGGGCAAATCTATGCGCTGCTTTCAAAGAATTACTTGAAAAAGGAACCCAATAAGTTTACCAACAAACTGCTGGGGCCTTTTAACCTGTTCTTGACCTGTGGTTTTGTGCCTACGGGGATGTTTCTTATGGTGGCCTGGCCTGCCTGGGAAATCATGTTTGTGTCGAGTTGGGTTGAAAAACCTTTCGACAGACCGCTGGTAGCGGCATTTTATGTGGTATTTATGCTGGCCATGATTATTTTAGGAAATGTCGGGTATATCCTGGCGCACCATTGGTATCGGAAAGGGAAAGATAAATGGGTTGTTTATGGCTCGATAATAGGGGTCATTGTGACCGCTCTCCCCTTCTTTTTAAGATGGGGTGTGTGGTGGAAAATCGGTACTTTCGCGGAAATCAATGCGGGTCAGGGATACTCGTTCTTTAAACCGCCTTTCTTTTACGGCTGGCTCTGTTTCATCGTGTACATGGTGGCCATGCTGATTATCGGTGGATTCTGGTTCAGGAAGAAAGGCGCTTTAGAAACACCCGGTTAATAATACCATAACGGGTTATTGAAACAGCGGATTAGGGAGTATCGGCGGAAAGAAACTCTCGCTGCCGACAATACTCCTCTATTCCGGCGTAACTGCCCGGTTTTGGGAAAAATAGTTACCGGTTGTTTCGTCCGCTAATTGAATCGCGGGCGGGCCGGTTTTTCCCGGAACCGGATAGTTAGCCTTTTTTTGTTGGAATTTTTTTTTGATATAATAGTAACAGAGGTAATATGAGTCGAAATAATAGATTTTTAGAATTTTTCGCCCATACTATCACCCTCAAACCGAATACTAATTTTTAAAGGAGGTAAATATGGACATAGATATGCATCTATACGGCGTTTACGCCCTGGCCAGGGCCGCGGGGATAAAAGATAATACTGCCTGGGACATCGCCTACTGCTCCCAGTTCGTGGACGACTCTGTGGAAGACGAAGATGTGGTTATCGAAGACGATTTTGCGCTTCTCCCGGCCATGACCAGCCACGCGGCATTAGACCTTAAAAACGCCGAGAGAGGCGATCAGTGGAAGGTCTGGCTCCCATTTCATTTCCTGCCGGGCAATGAACCGGAAAACGGGACGTTTCTCCAGAGGCTGACATGCCGGAAAAACAGCAAAGTTGCCCAAAAAATGGTGGCTGACGCTTTGGATGAAAAAAACCGTCGTTTATGGCCCCACCTGATCGGTGTCACGGCGCATGTGTATGCCGATACTTTTGCTCATTACGGTTTTGTGGGTATCGGCAGCAGCGCCAACAAAGTCAAAACCGCCTCTGTAAAGTCCACCAATATCGAGCACCGCAAGGTGGCGGCTGCTGTTGGAGAAATGTTCGAGAATATTGCCGGTAAACTGGCGGAAATTGTGCCTGTGGGACACGGCTCTGTAGCCACCCACCCGGATATCCCTTTCCTCTCCTGGGAATATAAATATGAAACCGACTTAATCACCAGTGAAACAATTAAAAGAGAAAATGCCAAAGACTTTCTCGAAGGAGCAGAAGCACTGCACAGTTTTTTCGGTAAATTCATAGAAAAATCCCCGGACGACGCCGATCCCGGCAGCAAACGCAAATGGGCCGATATTGCGCCGAAAGTAAAAGAAATTATTGCCCTGCAGAGCCATGGTGACAAAGACCGTGTCGAAAGATGGAAAAAAGCGATCCGCGATGGTGAGTTTTTCAGCCCAACTAAAGTGGACCGCAGCATGGAATACGACGAATATTTGATGACATTAAAACGGTTGAAAGAAATAAAGGTTTCAAAAGAGGAAGCCCGGGATTCCGATGCCTTAAAATTCCACCGGGCGGCCCGGTATCACCGCGTTCACGTGATGCACAACCTGCTGCCTGAATTCGATATCCTGGTAGAGTAAGCGGAGCTCGAGAGAACTAGGAGCTCAAGAGGTCTCATCGCAGCCGTTGGCCGCAACCAA
>JAGLSW010000803.1 GCA_023135565.1 Candidatus Aminicenantota bacterium
ATCCTGGGTCATGACCGTATCGATTCGCGGCTAACTCGAACCGGGGCCGCAGCGCTGCTGGAACCGCCGCAAAACGCCGAAAAAAATGTACTGGTGGAACCTGCCGTCAAAGACCCGGTCATCGAAATCGCAAAACAGTATTCCCGGGCCCTGCAAGAAGGCAAACCGAAAACCGTGCTCCATCTTTACGGGCCGCGGGGAGTGGGAAAGCGGGAGCTTGCCCTGGAAATTTGCTTCCGTCTCGAAGTTCCCCTGCTCTACCTGGACGCCTCCTGCCTGACCGCACCGGGTGTTGCGTCCGAAATCCTGGCGCAGGCCGCTTTCAGGGAAAGCATACTGCTGGGCGCTGTTATATATATCGATCACTGCGACCTGCTGCTGCCCCAGGAACCTGCGACCCGGTCTTTGGCCGGGGTTTTCTCCCGGTTGTTGGAGGAGTATGAACCTTTAACCATCCTGGCAGGCGAAAAACCCTGGTCCTTCGGTGACCTGTTTAAGAATGCCGTGCTGCACAGCACCCATTTGCCCATACCGCCGGTGAGCCTGAGGCAAATCGCCTGGGAAAATCACCTACAAGGTTACGTGGGTGAAAATGTAAGTTTATGGGCCGCACAATTGGCAAGCCGGTTTCGCCTGACCCCCGGTCAAACCCGTGATGCCGTACAATTTGCTTATTACCATTTCGTGGCCGGCAGCGGCGGTGAGCAGCCCACCTTGACGATTGAGCAACTAACCTCCGCCTGTCGAAGACAATCCGATCAAAAATTAGCGGAACTGGCTGTAAAAAGCGAGACCGGGTACACCTGGGACGATCTTATCCTGGACCAGGAAAAAAAATCTACCCTCAACCACATATGCAGCCAGGTAAAACACAGTCACCAGGTCTTTGATTTGTGGGGCTTCGGGACAAAGCTCTCACACGGCAAAGGGTTAAGCGTACTCTTTTCCGGCCCCCCGGGAACAGGCAAAACCATGGCCGCCGGAATTATGGCACGGGAGTTGGAACTGGATATGTACAAAATCGACCTTTTCAGGATAGTCAGTAAATATATCGGTGAAACTGAAAAAAATCTA